>PMHC01000053.1:487-18041 GCA_003156495.1 Acidobacteriaceae bacterium | reverse complement strand
CGGGCTCTGCCACCTCTCCGCGAGGAAACGCCAGCCGAAAAAATTTGCTTTCTCAGCCAGACGATTAGCTCCGTACCGGTTCTTACTTAGTTTAGTGGCAAACCGGCATTCGTGGCAATCACACAGCATTGCCAGTGAAGGTACGCACCACAGGACTTCACATGCAGCGGAAGCTTAGAGACAAACCTCGACTCATGCGAAATCTCTCGCCGCTCGTTGGTGCAATCACCAACGCCGACGAGTCATATCGCGGTTGTGCGTGCGATGCTTCGGTCCGCAAGCAGAAGCAAATTCCGCCAGCGGACCAAAGATCCACTAGGAGCGGTAACGTCCGCCGCCGCCGCCACTGCTGGTTCCCTTGCGGGCCGCATAGCAATCCCGGCAATAGACCGGCCGGTCGCCGCGCGGTTCGAAAGGAACGGTAGTAGGTTGCCCGCAGCCGGAGCAAATCACAGGAGTTCCCTGTGAAGCAGACGAACGATGGCCGCCGGAGCCGCCCTGCTCGTTCTTTCGCGCCGTACGACAGTTTTTGCAACGTTTGGGGGTTGAGTAGCCACGTTCCTGGAAGAACGCCTGATCGGCAGCGGTGAAGGTGAATTCCTGCCCGCAATCGCTGCAAGTGAGTTGAATATCTCCAGCCATAGGGTTTGATTGTACAGCCTTGCGAGCAATTTACAACGGAATTCTTTTTTGACCGCAGAAATGGAAATTGGCGGGCGCGATTGGAGCGACGGAGAGACAAAAGAGGCGCTATGATCGATCGCACGCAGTGGTTCGCGAGGAACAGCCGATGCGCATCGTAACCGTACTCACTTCGCTGGGTGTAGGCGGGGCAGAAAAGCTGGCTCTGGCAGTAGCCGAGCGCATGTCCGAGCGCGGCCACACGGTGGCCCTGCTGGTGCTGATGGCGCAAGCGCCGGCGCAGTGGCCCACGAAGCTGCCGACCCTCTATTTAGACATACGCAAAGAGCCGGGCAGCATGCTGGCGGGCTTCAGGCGCGCGCGAAGGTTTTTGGCCGAGTTCCGGCCGGAGGTGGTGCACAGCCACAGTTTTCACGCCAACATCTTCAGCCGCCTGATGGGACTCGGGATGGGCGAAGCGGCTGTGCTTTCGACCATTCATAACGTGTACGAGGGCGGCTGGCCGCGCATGATGGCCTATCGATTAACAGACGGACTGAGCCGGCGCAGCGCGGCGGTAAGCCGGGCGGCGGCGGAGCGATTCGTGCGGCTGGGAGCTGTTCCGGCGCGCAAATGCGTGGTGGTTCCCAATGGATTCGATCTGGCGGAGTTCGCGCCCAGCGCGGAGCGGCGCAGAGAAATGCGGGCCGGGATGGGCGTATCGGCGGAGTTTGTCTGGCTGACGGCGGGGCGAATCGCGGCGGCTAAGGACTATCCGAATCTGCTGCGAGCTTTTGCGCGCGTGCACAAGCAGCGGGGTGAGGCGCAGTTGTGGATTGCCGGCGATGGCGAGGCAGAGCCGCTGCGGAGGCTCGGCGCGGAGTTGGGCATAGGCGGTGCCGTGCGCTGGCTGGGGTTGCGACGCGACGTGGCGGCGCTGCTGGATGCGGCCGACGGATTCGTGCTGGGTTCAGCCTGGGAGGGGATGCCGCTGGTTCTGGGCGAGGCGATGGCGATGGAAAAGCCCGCGGTCGCGACCGATGTAGGCGGCGTCGGCGAGTTGGCGGGCAAGACGTGCGAGCTGGTTGCGGCAAAAGACCCCGAAGCGCTGGCCAAGGCGATGATCGCCACGATGAAAAAGAGCGAAGAGGCGCGGATGCGGCAGGGGTGCGCGGCGCGGGCGCGGATCGAGGAACGGTTCAGCTTGGAGGCATCCGTCGAGGCGTGGGAAAGGCTCTACCGGGAGATTCTCGACGAATAGAACCGGCTTTGGGAGCGACCAACGGGGGCAAAATCAATGGTAACGGGCCGGAGCGAAGATTCGCTCCAGCCCGTTGCCCGTTGTTGGTTATAACAACCTGAGAAGTTATGCAACCGCAGAAATTGTTGGTCCTCAGAATTGGAAGGCGGCCTGGAAGAAGATGCGGCGCGCCGCCGAGCCGGCCGAGAAGACGCCGCCGGCCAGACTGGAGGATTTACCGAACTGACTGCCCGGTCCGTAGGAGTTCGAATTGGAGTCGTAGGTAGGCTGAATGCTGCCCGAGGGCGTTCCCCGGTCAATATCGTTGAATAGGTTCAGCGCCTGAACGCTAAAGTTCAGCGCGTACTTGCGACCGGTATCGGCAATGCCACCCCGCATACCGCCGCCACGTGGACCACCACCCCCGAAGCCGCCGCCAAAGCCACCGCCACGCGGACCGCCGCCACCGCCAGGATAGGAAGCGTTGGAGGCGGAAGAATCAACCTTGGAGCCAAGGCCGAAGCTCCGGCCAATACGCATGTTGACGGCAACCGAAGCCGGCCCCTTGCCGAGGCCGACGGGAACTAGCGTTTCGCCCGACTCGGGAACAACGTTGAGCGCGCCAAAGCTGGTTTGCACCACATTGCTGGCGGTCGACGAAGCGGTTGCATAAGAAGGCCGGCTGTTGTGGAAGTTATCGCCCGTAAGGTCGTAGGGTGAAGTGATGTTATAGTACGAACCCGACTGAGCCACAACAAAGGGATTGAAGGTGATGGCCCAGGGTCCGGTGTAGTTAGCCATCAGGAAAAGAAACTGCGGACGGACAAAGGTGGCGCGTCCGTAATCCTGGCGCAGGTTATAGGAGTTGGACGGGGTCGATCCATTGCCGCCATCGGAATGGGCCCAACTGGCCGCATAGTAACCGGAGACATTGAACTTAGTCGAGAAGCGGGCATTCAAGTTAGCCATCACCTGATTCTCGTTGAAGACAGCCTCGGGAAAATATTGGTTGACAATCCCCTGAGAAGAATCAGGACGCGTGCCGGTCAGCGTTGAGCTTCCGTATTGGTAGGTTCCCGGCTCATAGGCGTTGGAGTCGCGCACCACCAATTGGTGAAAACCGGAGGAGTGCATGTAGGTCAAGGTCAGCGTCGAGGTCTTGCTCAACTGGCGCTCAACACCGAGGCCGGCCTGCTCCATGTAGGGCGCACGATAGTTTTTGGAAAGTGTGTAAATCACCGGCGTGGCCGTGGCGGCGGTGCCGCAGGAAGCGACGCCGCCGCTGATGTCGCCAAGGCTGGTCGAGTTAAAGCAGGTGGGATTAGCGATGGTGATCTGCGTCTGGCTGGTGGAGGTTCCGTTTAACTCCTCCAAGTTCATTAAACTGCCGACGCCGAAGCGATCGTAAAAGAATCCGAAACCGCCACGCAGAACGGTCTTCGAGGTAGCGCCCTTCTTGTGGCCGTCGAGAGCATAAGCAAAGGCGACGCGCGGGGCCCAGTCGCTGTGATCGGCAACATGGTTTTGCGACTCCCAACGCAGGCCGCCGGAGAGAGTGAGAAAGCCATTGACCTTCCAATCGTCCTGAAAGAAGAGCGCGGCATTGAAGACATTGCCGCTGAAGCTCGTCGGGCCGGTTTTGTAGCTGAGTTTTTCGGGCAGGCATCCGCTGGTCACCGTTGAGGGGCAGGCGGCCTCGATCTGCGCGAAAGTTTCTCCGGCGACGACGCCGTTCCAGGTATCGACGAAGGCGTCGGTCGAAAGGAAGCTGAAACTGCCGTTGAAGCCGGAATTGCTGGTGAGGGCGTTGCGATCGTCCCTGGCCCAGAGGCCGAACTTGATGGCCTGCGCGCCCTTGGTCAGCGTGGTAAAGTTCTGCATCTCGATGTGATCGGTGTGCGTTTTGGAAAACTGTCCGGTACTGCCACCGCCGGAGAAGACGCCGGAGACGCTATAGTAGGGCGCGGTGCTGGCCGGCGAAGAAGAGGAGCTGCCACGACGGTAATTGATGCGCGTCTCGTTGACCAGCCGGTCGTTGATGACTTGCGTATCGTCGAGTTGGATCGAGTGCTCGATCGAATTCGAAGAGGTAGCAAGGCTGGGCAATGAAGTAGAGCCGCTCAAGCTGTTATCGGCGTGGTTGCGGTAGAACTGATAACGCATGGTTAGCGTGTTCTTTGCGCCCAGTTGCAGGTCGACGCGCGGCGAAACGTCAAGGTGATTGGATGGGCTGAAAAGACTGCCCGAAACCGTGCCGGTGTTCAGTGCCCACGTATTGCTCAATGCGTTGTAGATGGGGCCGCCAATGATCGAGTAGGTATTGTCGTTTTGCGTCTCGCGATCTTCGATGCTGAAAAAGAACGAGGCGTTTTTGGAAAGCGAGCCGCCCACAGAACCGTTGTACTGATAGCTGTAGTAAGCCGGCAAATCCGCCGTGAAGGGATTGCCGGTGTTGAAGGCGTTGTCATTGCCCTGCGCGAAGACGCGGCCATGCAGCGTGTCGGTGCCCGGCTTGGTCAAAATTTCGATGCGGCCGTAACCGATGCGATCGAACTCGGCCGAAAAGGGATTCTGATTGATGCGAATTTCGCGGATGGCGGATTTGGGGGGCAGTTGCCCGCCGGTAAAGCCNNTTGATGCGAATCTCGCGGATCGAGGACTTGGGCGGCAACTGTCCGCCGCTGAAGCCGTCCACATACATCTCACCGCCATTGGGTCCGGCTGCTCCGCCGGCCAGGGCGCTGAGCTCACTCTGCAGCTCGTCGGGATCGTCGGAGAGCGCATCGAGATCCTTGTCTTTAAGGGTCATCGAACTGGCGTTGGAACTGGCGTCGGTGCTGACGGTCGGCGTGCCTTCGTCGGTGACGACAACGTTTACGTCGGCCGCCTCGACGGCCATTTTGATGTCGATATTTTTCGTCTGTCCGACCCCCAGCGCAATGGGCGTGGAGACAAACGGCGCAAAGCCCGCGTAGGTTGCCTGAATCACGTAACTGCCCGCGGGCAGGCCGCGCAACTGATAGCCGCCGGCAACGTCTGCGACCGCGCTGCCGACGGCTTTACCGGCAGCGGTAGAAACGGCGATTTTGGCGCCAGGAATCAGCGCGCCCGTCTGATCGGTGATGTGGCCATGCAAGGTTCCGGTGACCACAGGCGTCGCAGCCGAAGCTGCGGCAGAATTGGCTGGAGCCGGTGTTTGAATCGCTTGCGCCCACACCGGACGGCCCGACGCTAAAACCAAAACAACGACCAAAGCAATGAAGTGATGCAATTTCAAATACACAAATTCTCCTATTATTTTTTATCGTCAGAGCATTTTTACCAATTATGTAGAGTGCCGAATCTTGCTGAAGGTTGCCTCTCACTGATGTTCGCGTCAGCTCGACGATCCTGAGTTCTATACACTATGGGTAAAAATGCTCTAGTACAGTAACCAGATCATTTCGATCCTTATCGTTTTGAGCGTTGAGGGTGCCCCAGCTCTCAAAATCGAGAACTAGGGCACCCTCAATGGCGCCCATTTAAGCGGTCACGGACCGCGTGGAGATTGCCTTATCGTTATTGGGCGTCAGCGCTGCCCTGGCTCAAACTCCAACTGGAGAGCAGATTCTGCGCCTCCGGCCCTTGCAGCAGTGGCTCGACGCCCGCCAGCAGCTTAATCACGTTAATGCCGGATGCGTCTTCTGTGGCTACGACCATCACGGCGTCGCCTTTCTTCAAAGCGGCGATTTGCAGAACCGGCGCATGATCGAGAATGCTCTCCATGTCGTTGCCGGAAGCGCCCGGGCGTCCCTGGCCGGCACCGCGCGGCGGCATGACGCCGGCCGGCATAGCACCGGTCGGCATAGCGCCAGTCGGAACGCCGCTGCCACCTGGATGGCCGCCGGCAAATCCCTGAAATGCGCTCTGGCCGCCCTTGAGCCGGGCCGCCAGCATCGTGGCGGCATTGTCGTCCAGCCGGCGCAGTTGCGCGTCGGCGGTGAGATGAACGCTCACCGGCTTTTTGGTCGCCAGATCCTTTACCGTGACGGTCGAAGCCGCGGGATCGACAAAAAGCACGGTTCCGGCGATGCTGCGGAAGCTGCCCGAAACGATGCCATCGGCGGCGATCGAGGCGCCATCGGCGCTTTTAAGTCCGCGGGCCCAGAGCTGGTCGCCGGCATGAATCGCGGCAATGGGGGCAGGCTGCGCCTGATCGAACCGGACCGAACCGGAGGCGTAACGCTTGAGCACCGTGGCCGCGGTGGTGTTGACGGTAACGGCTTTGGTCGCGGCTCCCGTTCTGAGATTGACGACAATCACGCCCGAGGCAGGATCGACGTTTTTGACCAGTCCATGCACGCCCTGGCTCCAGGCCTCGGTTTCGGCCTGCTGTTTTTTGGCCACATCGGCCTGTTTAATGGCGATAACGCGCGCCGCCTGCGGGGTCGAGCCCGTGGAGTCGGGATCGAGGGTAACCAGCACGCGATCGCCGATGGCCAGGCTGTCGAATGTGATCGCCTCGGCCTTGCTCAGATCGGTCTGCCCCGGCGCGACGCGCTTGAGCGCGGCCGAAGAAGGCACTTGAACCTGATGCAGATCGCCGGCGTCGGTTTTGACTGCCAGCGTGTCGCCGTTAATGGCCGTCACCGTGCCCAAATAGTGCACGGCCTGTGCCCAAAGCTGCGGCGAGGCCGACAACAACGCCCCCGCCAACGCCAAAACTGCCGCATACAGCATGCTCTTTTTGTTTTTCATATAATCTTGCTCCGCGCTCCTCTCAACTTCGATCAACGTGAGATATACCCCTTTGGTAGACGAATCACGCTGGCAAAAGGTTGAATATGCATTCAATGCCAATCAGAATCTGGACTCAGAAAAGAAGATCACCGCCGCCCATCATTGAATTCCGACCTTGAATCTCTCTTGAGCGGCACGGGAAGCGCGGCGCAATGGATTTCTTGTTCCGGCCGCGCGTCAAGCTATAGCATAGAAGATAGATCCCCGAATTGGCTGGCGAGTGGCATTTCCCGCTGTCGCCACGGTCTGTAAAGACACGCGCAAGGCAAACTTTCTCCATCGCGGGCGATAAGGATTTTTCGCGGGGGCGAAATCCGCGGGCGCCTTTTCGCGCGCCCTGCCGCCACCCCGCGGAAAAACCGGCATCGGCGCTTTTCGGAAAGGCAAATCGAGTTGTTCGATCGAAAAATTCTGGTTCGCTATCTTCTTTTGGTCGCCGGTCTGTTTTGCATGGGATTGGGCATCAGCCTCACCACCAAATCGGAGTTGGGCACCTCGCCGATCTCGAGCCTGCCTTATGTTCTGAGCCAGATCTTTCCGCTCACCTTTGGCGAATTCACCTTTTTGCTCAGCCTAGTCTTTTTGCTGGTGCAGGTGGCGCTGCTCGGCAGGGATTTCCCCGCGCGGCAATCGCTGCAACTGCTGGTTGGCGCGCTCTTCGGCGTCTTTGTCGATCTGGGGATGCGGCTCTTCGCCCACTTGAATCCGCAAGCCTACCCGGTCAAGATTTTTGTTCTGGTAGCCGGCAGCTCCCTGATGGCCTGTGGCGTTTATCTGCAGGTGGTCGCCAACGCGCTGATCAATCCCGGCGAAGGCGCGGTAAAAGCCATCGCCCGGAAAACCGGCATGCGCTTCGGCCATATCAAGGTCGCCTTCGATCTGACGCTGGTGGCCGGCGCGATGGCGCTTTCTTTCACCACCTTCCGCTCGGTCAAGGGAATACGCGAGGGCACGCTGATCTGCGCGCTGCTGGTGGGCACGATGACCAACGGCATCAGCCTGACGGCCCGACGCAACAGTTTTGGCCGCAAATGCCTGGCCTATCTGCTGCGGGCGCACTAGAGCATTTTCACCAATAGATATATCGAAATATGGATTGACTTGCCCCCCACCTAACCGCAAGAGACAAGAACGCGGCTAGAATGGGGCACCCAGATTTCCTCATCACTGAAAATGCTGGAAGGCCGGAAGCGATTACCGGCCTTCCAAGACGGCCCGCTGCGCGGCGAAGATCTGCTTGAGTCCGGCCTCGGCCAGATCGAGCAGTTCATTGAACTGAGCGCGGGAGTAGCTGCCTTTTTCCGCCGTAGCCTGGGTTTCGACCAGGCCGCCGTCGGCCCTCATCACGACATTCATATCGACCTCGGCCTGCGAGTCCTCCTCGTAGCAGAGATCGAGCAGCGGTTGGCCGCCGACGATACCGACCGAAGTGGCGGCGACCAGTTGTTTGATCGGCGACTGCTTCAGGGTTCCAGCCTTGACCAGCGCCTCGAGGGCAATGGCCATGGCAACCGCCGCGCCAGTGATGGCCGCCGTACGCGTACCGCCGTCGGCCTGAATCACGTCGCAATCGAGGATGACCGTGCGCTCGCCCAGGGCCTGCATATCGACGGCGGCGCGCAGGCTGCGGCCGATCAGTCGCTGAATCTCGTGCGTACGGCCGCCGATTTTGCCGCGCTCGCTTTCGCGCGGGGTGCGGGTGATCGTGGCACGAGGCAGCATCGAGTATTCGGCCGTGACCCAGCCGCGGCCGGAGTTGCGCAGCCAGCCTGGAACACCCTGTTCGACAGTGGCGCAGGCCAGCACACGGGTGTTGCCCAACGAAACAAGGACTGAACCTTCGGCGGTCTGTACGAAACCGGGAGCGAGGGTCAACGAACGAAGCTGGGCGGAGCCGCGACCGCCAGGACGCAAAGAAAAATCAGAAGATTGCATAGAAGAATTGTACGAAAACAGGGGCGAGGGCGGAGGCGAGGGCGGGAAATTCCCGGTCCGGGAATTTCCAAAATCGAGTCTCGAATCGGGACAGGATAGGTAACTGTAAGAATAATAAATAGATACGCGAATTGATTTCGGTAAGGCGTTCCAATTTGGGACAATTATCGCCTACTGGAGAAAGGCTGGAAAGCCGCAAAAAGCGCACTATTCCCTCATTAATCATTGACTTAGATGAAGTGTCCTAGTTTGGCACGCCACGTGTATTAAAAGAGGACAGTTGGCCAGCGCCGGGACGGGAATGGGAACAGAGACGCAGGGGCCAGAAGAGGATGCCGGAAACAGCACCTCGGCGAAAGAGCGGTACCGGAAGCAAGAGCAGTTTCAGGAATGGCGTAGGGCAAGAGGCAGAAGACTGGCGCAAGTAACAGAAAGCGAAAGTCTTCTACGAAGAGATCGAAGGCAACGGCATTCCTGAAAGTGCCCTGGAAGCGACCACCGCGCCGGCATACGATTGCAGACCGCGGGTTGCGGATGACTGTTCCTGGAGAGGAAATGTTATGCAGGGAATGGATAAGATGATCGATCGCCAACCGGGCGACCGCAAACGGATCGAAACCGTTGTCGAAACATTGGCCACGCTACGCGGCCGCAGCGAATCGCTGGCCGAGGTAGCGCACGATGTCCGCAATATGGTGACGGCGCTGGGACTTTACTGCGATTTGCTCGAGGAGCCGGGCGTGCTGGCGGCCCCCTATGCGCATTATGGCAACGAGTTGAGGCTGGTCGCCTCGGCCAGCCGGGGGTTGGTGGAGAAGCTGGTCGCCCTCGATGCGCAAAGCTCCTCCAAAGCAGCCGCGCAGGCCGGCGGTGAATTGAAGGCTGAAGCCGTACAGGAGAGCTCCTGGAATATGCAGCCCGCCCCCGACGCCGGCCACGGCGCCGAAGGGCAGCGACGCTGGGATCTGATGCCGGCCATGCCGATCGTCAACCTGGCCGCCGAGTTGCTGGCCAATCGCAATCTGCTGGCCGCTCTGGCCGGCCCGGCGATCGGAGTAACGATCGATACCGACGGCGGGGCGCGACCGGTGCGGATGACGGGCGAAGATCTGACCCGCATCCTGGTAAATCTGGTGAAAAACGCCGCCGAGGCGATGCCGGCCGGCGGCCGGATCTCGATCACGCTGCACGAACGGCCGGCCAACGGCGAGACGGCGGCCAGCGTACAGATGATGGTCGAAGACAGCGGACCGGGCTTCGCCGCGGGCGATACGGAAAGACTCTTCACCTCCGGCTACACCACCCGCGGCAAAGAACAACAGGCCAACGGCGAGTGGCCCTTCAGCCATCGCGGACTGGGGCTGGCCATCACCCGGTCGATCGTCGAAGCCGCCGGAGGAAGCGTTCTGGCCGCCAACCGCGAGTCGGGCGGAGCGCGCTTCACGATCGAACTGCCGGTCAGCGAGGTGGGCAAGTTATCGGCGGCGTAGCCGCAAAGCAGATCGAAGCGTAACGTGTGCAGCGGACTTTTATGCCGGCAGAGCAAGTTTTTGGGCCGGCTGAGCAACCACAATGTGC
Source organism: Acidobacteriaceae bacterium (assembly GCA_003156495.1). GTDB lineage: Bacteria > Acidobacteriota > Terriglobia > Terriglobales > Acidobacteriaceae > Telmatobacter. The sequence goes on along the minus strand of PMHC01000053.1, from coordinate 7,888 downwards.
GAGGCGGGATCGCAGAGTACGACGTGAGATCGCAAGACGCACGAAATATTTCGTTGGAATTTTCCAAGATAGGCGAGGCAAACACTATGCTGGATACAGTCTTTAGTTCGCAAACGATGGAGTTCATGCCACAACTTACCGAGCCGGCGGCACGGCTTTACCTTCTGGTAGTCGATGCCGACGCGGCCGTGCGCTCGGCTTGCGCCGAGATCGCCTCCAGTCTCGGCTACGCGGTCGAAAGCACCGGCGACCTGAGCCAGGCGCGCAGCCTGCTGCGTGGACACTCCACCGACATTCTGCTTGTCGATTTGTCGCCGGGGATGAGCTCGGCGCCCAACCTGGGACTGGAGCTTATCTCCGAGGTCAAGCTGCTTTATCCCGACACGTCGGTGATCGCCATGACCTCGTCGAGCTCGGTCAACACGGCCGTCGAGGCCATGCGCTGCGGAGCCTCGGATTACCTGACCAAGCCCTTCGCCATGGACGAGCTTTCAACGGTGCTGGACCGCGCCTCGCAGAGCCACGTGACCGATACCGCCACCCGCCAACTGCGGGAACGGCTGCGGTTGAGCGACGGGTTGGGCTCGATGATCGGCCGCTCGCCAGAGATGGAGAAGATCTACCGCATTCTGTCGAAGGTGGCCCAAAGCAGCCATCCGGTACTGATCCTGGGCGAGAGCGGCACGGGCAAGGAGCTGGTGGCGCGGACCATTCACGCCTACGGACCCAACACGCAGAAACCCTTTCTGCCCGTAGACTGCGGCTCGCTGGTGCCCACTCTGATCGAAAGCGAGCTCTTCGGCTACGTGAAGGGGGCCTTCACCGGCGCCAACCGCTCCAAGGACGGCCTGCTGGTTTCGGCCGAAGGGGGAACGGTCTTTCTCGACGNNGATCGGCGAGCTCTCGCTCGACTTGCAGGCGAAGCTGTTGCGCGCGCTGCAGGAAAAAGAGGTCCGGCCGGTAGGCGCAACCCATCGCGTGCCCATCAAGGCGCGGATCGTCGCCGCCACCAACCGCGATCTGGCCACCATGGTCGAAAACGGCACCTTCCGCAAAGATCTCTTCTACCGGCTCAACGTGGNNCTTTTCTACCGGCTCAACGTGGTCAACCTGCGGCTGCCATCGTTGCGCGACCGGCGCGAAGACATTCCCCTGCTGGCGGCGCACTTTCTGGACCGCATCAGCCGCGAACGCGGCCGCAAGTTCACCCTCTCCGACGAGGTGCTGCGCACGATGATGCGCCACGACTGGCCGGGCAACGTGCGGGAACTGGAAAACTCAGTCGAGCGGGCCTGCGTGCTCTCCTCCGGGCCGATCATCCACCTGGGCGACCTGCCTACGCAGTTGCAGCAGGAAGGTCTGGAGGCCAAACGGGCGGCGATTTCAGCCGGCGCCAGCGCCGAGCCCACGACCTCGCCCGAGGTCAAGACCCTGGCCGAACTGGAGCGCGAGGCGATTCTGGGCACCATCCGCGCCCTGAGCGGCGACAAGCTGCAGGCGGCCAAGCTGCTGGGGATCGGCAAAACCACTCTTTACCGCAAGCTGAAAGAGTACGGCATCGCCGACCCGCTGCACGACGAGTAAGCCAGCAGCGTCCAAGGGCATTTTTACCCATAAGATTCAGAATCGCCGAGTTGACGCGAACAACCGTGAGCGGCAATCTACAACAGAATTCGGCACTCGGACAGTTCGGACAGTATGGGTAAAAATGCTCTAGCCCTAAACCTTTAGCTTCTAGCTCTTCGTCCAACGGGCAATTTTGCTGGGGTCTCTGGTCGGCAAACGCCGCATCCGCCGGCCAAAAACGCAGCCAACCGCTAGAAGCTCAGCTCTCAAACAGAAAGCGCATAAAACAAAGATTGGGGAACTCAAGATGAGCATACTTATGGTGACGGGAATCGAAGGCGCGCGCAATTGCGCCGCCATGGTGAGCGAACAACTGGGCACGGAGGTCGAGGTGGCCGAGGGCCGCAAAGAAGCCATGGCCGCCCTGCGCCGCCACGAATATCAAGCGGTCGTGGTCGACGAAACGCTGGCCGAGTGCGATCCGGCGGCCGCCGAAAAAATCTGCGAGCGCGCCGGACTGGCCATTCCGCTGCAGATCAACTTCGCGCTCTCCGGCGCGGCCCGGCTCACCAGAGAGATTCGCGCCGCGCTGCATCGCCGCGANNAGCAGACGCTGGCCCGCCGGGCCGCCACGGCAGCCATCGAAACCGAGTTGAAAACCACGGTCGCTGGCCTCTTGCTGCACTCGCAACTGGCCCTGAACGGCGAACAGGTGCCGCAGCCGGTGGCCGAACGGCTGCGCATGGTGGCCGAGCTGGCCGGCAGCCTCCGCCAACAATTGACGTCGCCGATCGACGGCCATACGGGCGCCGCCAGCTAAAGCATTTTCTCCCCAGCTCTCGAAGGCTTGCGGCAAGCTGCCACGCCCTTTGCCGCGAGCCTTCGAGAGTTGGGGGGGAAAAGATCCGCTTCCCTTCCCGGTGCGCAAACCTGCCGCCGCGTGGAAGGCCGGGCGCGTGGCAAAACGCGCCCGGCGCAGTCTTCCGGCTGCTCCCTCGAAGCCCCCGCACGCCTCTGCAAATTAAATATTCGCCGCCTCATTCTTTTCGCGCAATCGCGCTATGCTGTTTTCCATGAGGAAACGATGGCTCGCGGCGCTCATAGCGCCAATGTGCGCCCTGTTGCTCAGCGCGCAGCAGAATGACGCCAAAGTCGCAGTAACGTGCGAGCAATACCTGCAGACGCCGCTGCCAGCCGAGGCACAGTCGGTTGCCGCACCCAAGCTCTGGCCTGATTGCGATTCCTACAAATCCTATTCCGGCATTGGGCGGAAGATCGATTACGCCGCCGCACGACGCTCGCCTGGGCCGAACGACTCGCGCAACAAAAAAAGATTGAGCCCGAATACACGCCGGCAAGCCTTTTTGGCGGTTCGACTCTGCTGACCGTTCTCTACGCCAACGGCGAAAGCGTCGAGCAGAATAAAACGCTCGCTTTACGCTTCGCCTGCGAAGCCGGTTTGGCCGATGAAGGGAAAGAAGCCATCCTCGCTCTTCCCGACGAACTTCATATAGCCGAGAAAAAATTCCGCTACTGCGAGCACGCGCAAACGACCTACGAGATGAATTTTTGCGCAGCCTACGACGCAGAAGTTGCAGCGCAATGGCGGCAAGATGAACTGGAGAAACTATCGAGCCGCTGGCCCCGCGCCGACCGCGCTGCTTTCGCCGCGCTTCAACAAGCGGAAGAAGCGTTTGTTCTTGCGCACGGCTGTGGCGAGACCTATCTGGGCGGAACCATAAGCGGGTTGCGCGTCAACGGCGTCGAAGAGCGGCAGAGAGATAACTTTGTGGCCGCCGTGCGAAAATTCGAAAGCGGTAATCTGCCCCGAGGAACCGAGGCGGATTACAAAAAAGCCGATGTCGATTTGAACACCACTTACCGAGCGGCTTTACACTTCGCGGCGAAGCAGAATTTCGATGAGGACTACGGATGTATTCAACCCGACGGAATCCAGAAAGCGGAGCGGGCGTGGCTAAAGTATCGCGACGCATGGGTGGCCTTCGCCAAGCTGCATGATCCGCAAACCAACTCTAGCGCATGGCTAACATTAATCACCCGAAACCGCTATTGGAGCCTGCGCATGACGATGTGCGCAGTGGGATGGAAAGACCGGGCCTGCAAAACTCATGAGGCGGAATAGCCCTTCGGTCTTATAACCTATAGTTAATTCTTCCGGAGGTTCCCCCATGACCGTTATCCGACAGCAGGATTTCATCTCGAGCGTTGCCGGCGCTCTGCAATTCATCAGCTACTATCATCCAGTCGATTTCATCCGCGCCCTGGCCCGCGCCTACGAGCGCGAGCAGTCGCCGGCCGCGCGCGGAGCCATGGCGCAACTGATTATCAACAGCCGCATGTGCGCCGAGGGCCATCGACCGCTCTGCCAAGACACGGGCATCGTCAGCGTCTTCGTCAAGCTGGGCCTCGAGGCCCGCTTTGAGCCGGCGGCGGGCGAAGAAACGCTCGACCTGCAGCAGATGGTCGACGAGGGCGTGCGCCGCGCCTATCTCGATCCGGAAAACAAGCTGCGCGCCTCCATGCTCAGCGACCCGGCCGGCGCGCGCAAAAATACTCGCGACAACACACCGGCGTCGGTCGCGGTCGAGCTGGTGCACGGCGACAAGGTCGAAATCACGCTGGCGGCCAAGGGCGGCGGCTCCGAGGCCAAGACAAAATTCGCCATGCTGAACCCGTCGGACTCAATCGTCGATTGGGTCTTGCAGATGGTTCCGAAGATGGGCGCCGGCTGGTGCCCGCCGGGAATCATCGGCATCGGCATCGGTGGCGCGGTAGAGAAAGCGATGTTGATGGCCAAAGAATCGCTGATGGAGCCGATCGACATCGACGAGTTGAAGGCGCGCGGAGCCAAGACGCGGGCCGAGGAGCTGCGCCTGGAGCTTTACGAAAAAATCAACCGGCTGGGCATCGGCGCGCAGGGGCTGGGCGGGCTGACGACTGTGCTTGATGTAAAGGTCTTCGACGCGCCCTGCCACGCGGCCAATCTGCCGGTGGCCATGATTCCCAACTGCGCGGCCACGCGCCATGCGCATCTGGTTTTGGACGGCTCAGGTCCGGTTTTTCTCGATCCGCCCTCGCTCGACAACTGGCCCAAGCTCGAATACGATCCCGCGGGTGCGCGGCGGGTGAACCTCGACACGGTCACGCGCGAAGAGATCGCCACATGGAAGCCGGGCGAGACGCTGCTGCTCAACGGCAAGTTGCTTACCGGTCGCGACGCGGCGCACAAGCGGCTGACCGACATGCTCAACCGCGGCGAAAAGCTGCCCGTCGATCTGCACAATCGCTTCATCTACTACGTGGGCCCGGTCGATCCGGTACGCGACGAAGTGGTTGGCCCGGCCGGCCCAACGACGGCCACGCGCATGGATAAGTTCACCCGGCAGATGCTGGCCGAAACCGGCCTCATCGGCATGGTGGGCAAGGCCGAGCGGGGACCAGCGGCGATTGAAGCCATTCGCGNNATGGTGGGCAAGGCCGAGCGCGGCCCGGAGGCGATCGCGGCGATACGCGAGTTCGGCGCGGTTTACCTGATGGCCGTTGGCGGCGCGGCCTACCTGGTTTCGAAGGCGATTCGCAGCTCGCGGCTGGTGGCCTTTGGCGATTTGGGGATGGAGGCGATCTACGAATTCGGCGTAAAAGATATGCCTGTGACCGTGGCCGTCGACTCGAAAGGAACGAGCGTTCACGTGACTGGCCCGGCCGAATGGCAACAGCGGATCGCGGGAATTCCGATTCTGCAATAAGGCCACAGAATTAGCCGCCGCGCGGTTGCCTTTTCCCCGCGATTGGAGCTAATGTGTGCGTAACGTTGTTCGCGCGCATGGTAGCCCCATTTGCAAGAATTTTTTATGCACGTTAACTGGGCCCGATCTTCGCATACAGAGAAGCCCCATGAACTGGCCACTCCTCCTCCCCGTGGGTTTGCGGCCAAGTGATCGAGCTACCGCAAGCCGCGGCCGAAAAATTTCGCAGCCCCGCACAGCCTGTGCATTCGCGCAGCTTTGGACTTTTGCGCTAGCGCTGCTTTGCGCCTCCGCGCTGGCGGCGCAGGTTCTCACCATCGACACCAGCGGCAAAGGCGCGACAGCGGACAAAGGCCCGGTCGAACGCAAGTACGCGCAGATCAAGCCGACGAAAGTCGAACTGCCCAAAGACGCACTCGACGCCAAGACGCGGCTGCTGCTGATTCGCGCCCTGCAATCGGAACAGGGCTTCGCCATGCGCCCCTTTCCGCGCGGCCATAAAGGGCTCCAGCTTGCAGCCAACGGCAAGCTGGAACCGGCTGGCGAGGCTTACCTGAAGATGGTCACGCATGAAGGGCTTTCGGCCAAGCCCGGCGAGCGGCTGACGATTACCGACCTCAAGATCGAGCGGGCAAAGATCGTCTTCGATTTGAACGGCGGCCCCGACGCCAAGCATCGCTTTCTGCGCCACATCCAGATCAGCGCCGGCTCGGCGGCGAACGCGCCGGAAGAGGACTCCGCGCCCGATAGCCAGGCCAACGAACCGGTCGGCGCGCGGCTTACGCTGAGCTTTGCCGACCGCGTTCCCGCGCTCAGCCCCGAGGAGCTTAAGGCTCTGATCGAGCCGTTGATTTCTTTCGACCTCAAGTCACCCATTCAGACCTTCACCGACGCGCTGCCGCCACCGTTGAAAGAGGCCATCCTCGCGCATAAAGTCCTGGTGGGCATGACGGCGGAGATGGCGCTCTACGCCAAAGGCCAGCCGCGCACAAAAACACGCGAGCGAGACGGGCAAATACTTTTCGAGGAGTGGATCTACGGCGAGCCTCCCGACGAAGTGGATTTCGTCCGCATCAACGGCAATCGCGTGATTCGCGTCGAGGTGGCTTTAAGCGGCAAGCCGATGCGGATTTTTTCAACCGACGTGGTCTCGCCGATGCTCGTAGCCAGCGGCCAGAGCGAGTTGGCGCTCCAGGCACGCACGCACACCATCAAAGAGGGGGACGCGGAAATCGATCCCGACCGGCAAGCGCCGAAAGCCCCGCCCAGCCTGCGCAATCCAGGCGAAAAGCTGCCCGGAGACGATCGGAGCAACGGCGTGATGCGCCCGGTGCAGCCGCCCAAACCGCATACGGAGGAACCAATTGGCGCGAATCCCGACGAGCAGACAGACGCGCCGGCAGCAGCCGCGCCGCAAAAGAATTCCGCCACGGCTTCCTCCAGCACACAGCCTCAGATCAATTGAGTCGGAGGTTCATATACACTGAAAGGAGCGAGTCTGGGCTTTAGCCGGCGCGAATCCAAGCCCGGTGGAGCTGAAGGCCGCACCGTTGAAGCCGTCCGCCACGGCGGATGTGTGCAGAGACAGATTTCAAGGAGAAATACCGAACCGATGGCCAAAATTGCCAAGACTGCAGACCGCAAAAAGATCATGGATACAACCAAGTCGACCGATTGCCCGAAGTGCGGCAAGCCGACGCGCATCGTCAAGCGTGTAAAAGACCGCGAGCGCGGCGTTCCGGGCGGAGTTTATATTTCCTGCTCGGCCTGCGATTTTTACGAGAAGCTCTAAGTCGAAATTGAATCCACGAAAAAAGCCCGGCAACGCGCCGGGCTTTTTCTTTTGATGGCCCCAAGCCGACTATCGAGAACAATCGGCATTCAATGAGCGCTTGGCAATAATCGAGAACCGCTTGCTCTCTCCAGCGATTCGCCTTCAAGGCAGCTTTATTCGGATCGCCTGGCCTGTGTAGTGAACGACGGAATCGAACCGATTCGCCAGATCCACTCCCGCGCCATGATCTTTTGAAACCACAACGATGTTGAAGGTATGCTCCTTCAACATGCC
>PMHC01000053.1:0-463 GCA_003156495.1 Acidobacteriaceae bacterium | reverse complement strand
TAGATTCGTAGTTCGATTGGATCCGCCGGCTTCTCGTTCGAATACTGCAGAAACGGCCCCATGGGAAGAATCGATCCTCCGCGTATGAACAAAGGCAGGGTCTTCACCGGAGCGGGTGCGTTAACGCGCTCGCCTGCGGGAGCCGTCTCGCCTGTCCAAAAGTTGTACCAAGGCGCGCCCGCGGCCGGCAGGTATACGGCTTGCTCGGTCGCGCCTGCCATGGTCACAGGAGTGACCATGATGGAAGGTCCAAAGAAATACTGATTCCCAATGTTCAGGACCTTCGGGTCTTTCGGAAAATTCATGACCAGCGGTTGCATGAAGGTGCTGCCGNNTCATCAAACCGCCAGAATTCCTTGCCCGGGTTCAAACCATACGAACCATGCACACGGAACATCGGACAGAACGAGCTGAATTGAAACCAGCGCGTGAAGAGCTCCGCGTATTGGGGATTGGCGGGATC
>PMHC01000096.1:4891-7923 GCA_003156495.1 Acidobacteriaceae bacterium | reverse complement strand
GCCTGCCGCAGTTCTTCGCGCAGCACCGACGAATCGATCCCCAGTTTTTGCGAGGCGTCGGCGGCGAACTGTTCCCGCGCCAGCTTTTCTGGAACGCGCCGGATATGCGGCAGCAGAAAATTCATCGNNCAAACTGGTCGCGCGCCAGCTTTTCCGGCATCCTGCGTATGTGCGGCAGCAGGAAATTCATCGCCTTCACCTTCTGCTCGGCGCTGGCGCCAGGAAAAGCAATTCGCGCCCGCTCGATCAGATAATCGGACTGCCGACGCGCCGTGCGCAGCGCCGCCTTATAGGCGTCTACGCCGCGCTCGCGTACGTAGCGGTCCGGGTCCAGTCCGCCTTCGAGGGTCACAATCTTGATCGTGAATCCCTCTTCGGTCAAAAGCGCAATCGACTTTTCGGCAGCGTTGGCCCCGGCCGTGTCGGGATCGAAGTTCACCATCAGATTCGTCGTGTGCCGGTGCAGCATCGCCGCCTGATGCTCGGTAAAAGCCGTTCCGCTGGTCGCGATCACGTTTTGAATTCCGGCCAGAAACAGGCTGATGCAATCCATCTGCCCTTCGACCAGCAGCGCGAACTCCAACTGCCGCATCGCCGTTTTAGCCTTGTCGAGATTGAAGAGCACCTGGCCCTTGGTATAGAGCGGCGTCTCCGGCGAGTTGATGTACTTGGCTCCGGCCTTGTCGCCGGTTTCCAGNNTCACCCGCCCGCTCTCGTTGCAAATCGGAAAGGTCACACGCTTGCGGAAGCGGTCGTAGAGCGGTCCCTGACCGCCGTCGCCCTGTTCCTTCCAGGCGAAAAGCCCGCTGGCTCGCAGCGTTGCCTCGTCGGCCATTTTGCTCAGCCGGTCGCGCAGCGCGTGAAAACTGTCTGGCGCGTAACCGATGCGGAATTTTTTGATGCCGTCCTCGGTCATTCCGCGGCCGGCCAGATACTCGCGCCCCACCGCGCCCTCGGGCGAGCGCAACTGTTCCTCGAACCACACGGCGGCGGCTTCATGCAGATCGAGCAGCTTGCCCCGCAGTCGCGCTTCGGCCGCCTCTTCCGGCGATGAAAACTCGCGCTTGGGCAGCGGAATGCCGCATTTTTGCGCCACGATCCGCACTGCCTCGGGAAAGCCGACGTTCTCGATTTTGCCAACAAAGGTGAACACGTCGCCCGAAGCTCCACAGCCAAAGCAGTGGAAGAACTGCCTGACCGCGTGCACGCTGAACGACGGCGTTTTTTCTTTGTGGAAGGGGCAAAGCCCCGAATAGTTCTGCGCGCCGGCTTTGCGCAGCCGGATGTAGCCTTCGACGATCTTGACGATGTCGGCCTGTTGCTTCACGGTTTGGGCAAAATCGCTCATGGGCGGCTCTGTATTGAGGATACGGCGCTCGGAGCCCGCCCGTGTAGAAACCGTGTTGAAGAAAATCGCCTGCTGAAGGACTCCGCCGGCTGTTCTTATTTGCCTTCGGGGAAATCGGCGCCCGTCGTAACGCTCTCCCAAGCCGCGATTTCTTTTTGCCAGCTTGCGATCTTGCCGCGGAAGCGGTTCAGCGCGATTTTGCCCAGGATCAGATGCAGCGGCGGGTTGGGCGAATCGGCCACGGTAATCAGCGCTTCCACAGCCTTTTGCGGGTCGCCGGTCTGCTTGCCCGTTTGCGTTTTAAAGTAGGCGCGCGCAAGGCCTGCGCTCGCGGCGTATTCCGGCAGTTCGCGTTGGGCCAGTTTGCCCGAGCGGCCCAGGAAATCTGTGCGGAAGGGCCCCGGCTCGATGACGGTGACGTGCACGCCGAGCGGCGCCATCTCGGCGGCCAAAGCCTCGCTAAAGCCTTCCACCGCGAACTTGGTCGTGTTGTAAAAACCCCAGCCCGCTCCGCCGACCAGCCCGCCAATCGACGAAAAGTTGAAGATGTGCCCGCTGCGCTGTTGGCGGAAATGCGGCAAAAACGCGCGCGTCGTGCGAATCAGGCCATAAATATTGGTCTGGAACATCGGCTCGAACTCCTCTTCAGTGAGCTCCTCGATGGCCCCCGTCACGCCATAGCCGGCGTTATTTACCAGCACGTCGATCCGCCCCAGAGCTTCAATCGCTTGCCGCGAAACTTTTTCGATTTCGGCCGGTTTGGTTACGTCGAGCGTGAAGGCGTGCGCCAGGCCAGGGTATTTCTGCTCCAGATCTTGTACCTTGGCCACGTCGCGGGCGGTGGCGGCTACGCGCTCGCCCCGCCGCAGCAGTTCCTCGGCCAGCAAGCGCCCAAAGCCCGTGGAGGCTCCGGTAATAAACCATGCGCGGGGAGAATCAAGTATCGTCATGCGATTGTTCCTGATTTCTGTGGGGAAATCCCATTGCATTGGATGCCTGTAAGAACCCAAGGGCGCAAATGAATTGCGTCATGGCTTGCAGAGCATCTATACAGGCCGGAAGAGCTCGATCAACGTAGTGCACTGGAGGTACAGTAGTTCAAGCAGAATCTCTATTTCGACAAAAGCCGTTCCGTCGCATCGAGGAGAGCGCGCTCGGTCCTATAATTTTTAAAAGGGACCAAGCGGAAAATTCCGCCGCACTCTTTGTGCGTCCCCATTGACTAGTTTTTTGAGGAATTCATGCCCGCGCTGATTGAAGCCATTGATGTAAAACGCAAAATGTATTTCGAGTTCGAGAACACGCCCTACTACTGCATGGATGTCGAAGTTACCAAGCCCACGGCCCGCGGCGGCCAGACGCTGGTTCGCATCAAAATGCGCAACCTGTTTACACGTGCTGTCTTCGACAAAACCTTCAAGGNNCGGATCTGGAGACCGTCGAGGCTTCCTACCTGTATAGCGATAACGATGGCTCCTACTTTCTCGACCAGGAAAGCTTCGAAACCCACATGCTCTCCGCTCAAACAATGGCCGATATGCTGGAATTCCTCGTGGAAGGTGCTCTGGTCAAGCTCGACAAATTCAACGGAAACCCCATCAACCTGCAACTGCCCGAGAAGGTGGAGCTGACGGTAGCCGATACCGAACCCGGCGTACGTGGCGACACCAGCGGCAGCGTCACC
>PMHC01000096.1:0-4875 GCA_003156495.1 Acidobacteriaceae bacterium | reverse complement strand
ACACCGAAACCAAGGAGTTCGCCGGCCGCGCCTGAGCTTTCGGCTGCTCTGGAATGCGGCTATTGAGGCCGGCGGCGTCCTTAGTTGGCAAAGAGGCAGTCAACGCTTTTAGCGTCGAATTCATCAAGGCGCAATGAGCGGCGGCGTTTGTCGTGGACATGCGTCAGCTTGGCGCGACTTTCCCCGCAGCCCTGCTCCTGATAAACTATCAGTTGTTGCAATCTAGGCGCGTAGCTCAGTTGGTTNNGAATCCAGTCGTGCCTACCATAGATCAAACAAAATAAATAACTTACAGTATTAATTCCCAAGCAATCCAGCGCTGTACGTTAAGCGCACTTCATAGAGCCTTTCAGTACGCCTTCCCATAAAGCGGCTTTGTCGTACGCCATGCACTTGGCTATAGGCTCCGGAATAAAAGCCAAGCCACGGTGGCAGAATAAGAGCAGTCTAGGAGTCTGTTGGGCACAGCGGTTTCTGGATGGCGGATGAATCAGGTTTCTCAGCAGCTCGGCACAGAAGTTGTTCGTGCAGGGGATGGGTCTTTACGATTCCACGCATCTGAGTCGAGTTTTGGCTTGGAGAGGCGCAGTTCATCAAACATCAGCAGCTTGATGCCCAACGAGCTGCGGCAGATGCTATTCGGCCGCAAAGGCGAGAAGAGCTGATAGACAAGCTGCCGCCGGCGCAGAGCGAACCTACGACATAATTTTCTTCTGTGTAGATTTTTTGATCCAGAATGTGGACTTGATCTGCTGCAGCTTGCCGACTGTTTCCGGATCAGTCTTTAGATGCTCGAACGCCGCCTGAAGAAGTGCAATGAAAATACTCACAAGAAACGCTGCAAATGTGGCACCTATCACAATCAAGGAACGTTTGGGCGAAGTCTTGTGGTCTGGAGGCGTTGCGGGATCGACAACCTGGATAATCGCTCCCTGCTTTGCTTCATCGAGCTTGGCGGCTTCAAACTGGCGGGCGAGAATCTCGAAAATGGTCTCGTAATATTTGACGTCACGAACTTTGCGGACATACTCGAGCCCCGCTTGGGGAACACGCCCTTTGGAAACGATTAAATCATCTTGCCCATTGCCTCCGCCGCCCAGTTGCGCCAACTGCGAACGCAAGCTGCCCAATTCTTGCTCTGCCTGAACCAATTGGGAGTTTTCACCCGCCGCGTAGGTGCGCATGCCCTGGATTTGCATTTCTTTCGCCGTAATTTGAGCTCGCAGCGTCGCAGCAGATTCGATTAATGCCCTGGCCTGGCTGTCAAGTTGAATAAGGCCTGTAGTCTGCTCCGTACTTTTCAGTGCTTCTTCGGCGCCGGCCAGGTCGTTTTTCGCCTGTTCTAACTGCTGTTCGAAGAAAAGCCTGCGCTGCGCAGCTTCAGTAATGGCAAGGTGCCCAGAGAGCTTTCTGTACTCTTCTACATAGCCATTTGCTATTTCAGCAGCTCGATGGGGATCTCTGTCTTCGATCGAGATATGAATCAGGCCGTCCTTACCATTGCCGTCTATCGTCGCATGGTGTTCGAAAGCCTTACGGGTATCGGAAAGATAGCGCGCGTGGTACTCCTGCATCAGATTGAAGCGCTGAACCATGGCATCTTCAACTGTGCGACTCTTCAGCATGGCAACGTAGGTTTCATTCGGGTTCTTGATTCCAAGGCTGCCACCAGCCAGCGAAGCCATACTGCCTAGCCCACCCATTTGTGACGCCAGCATCGAGCTTAACGATGTGGAACCCTGTTGCGGCGGCAAAAGCGTTAATGTGGCCGTGTAGCGCTTGGGCAGAACGAACGATATACCTATAGCCACGACAGCGCAAATAGCCGTGATAGAGAAAATAATGCGCTTTCGCTCTGCAAGAACAATAAGAAGGTCGAGGAGGGATATCTCATCGTTGTCTTTTGCTTCTGACGCTACGTCTGACAGCAGAGACTGAGGGCGAACCTGTTCTTGCACTTCGGAATCGGAAACGTTTGTAGTCATAAAGGCTCGCTATCAATCATATTCTAAACACGATCCATTTATTTGATCTTACCGTATTACTCAGCCGTCGTTAAGCAGGGCAGCAATTGTACAGTAATCGCGGCCGCGAAATCGCACCATGGATTATGTCGCGAGATGAACGCAGTTTCGACCACAAGGCTTTTGAATCCATACGCCTGATAGCCGTAGAACGCGTCTGCGAAGGCGAACGCTAACCGCAAAAAGCGCGGCGACCTTCGCTCAGATGACAGCGCTATTGTTTAACAAATTAATGACTCAGTACACTAGCCGCAGATTTCGTGCCGCGCCGGCCGCTGTTCACTATCAACTGACCACTGTTAAATGTGGCAGCTTGCCTGGCCGCGCTTTTCAAGATAGCGCTGATGGTATTCCTCGGCGCGCCAGAAGGTTTGCGCCTGCACAATTTCTGTGACGATTTGCTTGGGAGCGAAGCGGCCTTCGCGGGTCAACTGCTCGATTTTGGCGCGGGCCCGAGCCTGCTGCGCGGGGGAGTGGAAGAAGATCACGGAGCGATACTGCGTCCCGGAATCCGGTCCCTGGCGATTGAGCGTGGTTGGATCGTGCAACGAGAAAAAGGCGTCAAGAAGCTGCTCGTAGGTGAGCTTCTCCGGGTCGAACTCGATTTCGACCGCCTCGGCATGGCCGGTCTTGTCAGTGCAAACGTCTTTGTAAGTGGGCCGTTCGAAGGCGCCGCCCTCGTAGCCGGCGGCCGCTTCCACGACGCCTGGAATAGCGGCAAAGGCCGCTTCCACTCCCCAAAAACATCCTGCCGCGAAGGTCGCTTTTTCTTGGCTCATAGTTTTTTTGATGCGCGAAGAGCGCGCTGGGCCGCAATTTTCGTACAGCACCTATTCAATGCTACATGCCAAGAGAAATCTCAACACCAACAAGGATTGTTAGAATGAGTGGTCATTTTCAATTCGTTTTTGGGACGATCGGTACTTTTTTGCAGACTCTGCGCTGCGCGGCTGGAGCATTTTTACCAATGGCATATAGAACTCGGGATCGCCAGATTGACGCGAAGATCAGTGAGCGACAATCTTCAACACGATTCGGCACTCTACCAAATTGGTAAAAATGATCTAACGGCCATGCGCGCACTTCAATCGGTTGAATGGAGGTTTTTTTGATTGGTCCTTATCGGTATCGTTTATCGGGTTTTGCAGTTTGGGCCGCGCTGCTCTTTTTGATTACGCCCGCGGCGTGGTGCGCCGCCGGGCAAACGCCGGGAGAAGCGAAGACCGTGACGTTTTTTCCGCCGCCCGATCCGGCGAACTTTACCGCGACAACGCCAAGCCGGGAAACCGTCGAGGCTTATCTCAAGGAATCGTGGGGCTACGACAAAAACCGTGTTTGGCAGATTCAGGCGATTTTGAAAACCCCGGTTGAAGGGGTAAGCAAGGTCATTGTTTTTATCGGCGATAAATCAGGCGAGAGCGAGGCCGGCGTTACCGAGCTTTATGTAATGCCCGACGGCAAGCATTTTTTGCAGGCCTCCCTGGGAAGCGATCTTTCGACCTTTGGAGAAAAGCCGTATTCGGAGGTTCGGAGCATTCTGCAAAAGCGGGCCGACGGTCCGTCGCGCGGCGCTGCGGCCAAAGATCTGGAGATCGTCGAACTGGTCGACTATCAGTGCCCGTTCTGCAAGCTGGAGCACGTCGATCTGAAGCAAATGCTGACCGACTTTCCTAACGCACATTACGTTTTTCAGCCGATTCCGCTGAGCTATATTCATGCCGCTTCGGCGCTGGCCGCCGCCTACGGGTACTGCGTGGCCAAGCAGGGTGGCAACAACGCATTTTTCCACTACAACGACGAGGTATTCATCAATCAGGAGGGGTTGAATTCCCCTGAAACGGCGCAGCGGACGCTCGACGGAGCGGCGAAGAGTGCGGGACTGGATGCGGCCAAGGTTGCAGCCTGCGCGACGGCTTCCGAGGCCAAGGCAAAAGTGGAAGAGTGGCGCAAACTCTCGCAGGATTTGGGCGTTTACATTCCCGTGATTTCCATCAACGGGCGCATGCTGCCGGAAGGGCACTACCCCTACGAACGGCTTAAGGAAATCATCGAGTACCAGGCCAGGCACGACGGCGTGGCGAAATAAATCCGGGCCGCAGTTGTTTTGCGGTCGAAAAACAATCATCACAACAAAAGCAGGGACCGGCAATTGATTCGCCGGTCCCTGCTTTTGTTGTTCTAGTCCCTATGTCCCTAGTTTTACCGCCGGCCCTGAATTGTTTTCGGGGTGTGTCCGGCCTTTTTGGCGGCGCGGCGGTTGGCGATCTCGTGCATCTCCCGGCCCCAGTGCGAGCGGTTGATGAAGATCTGCATGGTCATCATGATGATGTTGCCGGTTCCCCAATAAAGAGCCAGTCCCGACGGGTAGTGCCAAAGCATGAAGCCGAAGAAGACCGGCATCATGAAGGCCATCATGCGCCGCTGCGCCGGGTCCATGCCGGGAGCGGGGGTGATGTACTGCGTCAGAAACATGGTGACGATAATCAGAATCGGCAGAACGTGCGTCGCATCGGGCTGCGAGAGGTCGGTGAGCCAGAACCAGTGCTCCTGGCGCAGCTCGACGGCATTTTGCAGCACGCGGAAGTAGGCGAAGAAGAAGGGCATCTGCAGCAGCAGCGGCAGACAGCCACCGTACATGTTGACGCCCTCGGTTTTGTAGAGCGCCATCAGCTCGGTGTTCATCTCGGCGCGCTTGGGGTCGTTCATCTTCAGGTGCGCGTAGCGCTTTTTAACGGCTTCAACCTTGGGTTGAATGCGCATCATGCGCAGCGAGGATTTGGTCATCATCAGGCGCGTAGGCAGCAGCGCCAGGTTGAAGATGACGGTGAAGATGATGATGGCCCAGCCCCAG
>PMHC01000124.1 GCA_003156495.1 Acidobacteriaceae bacterium | reverse complement strand
TCTTCTCGTCCTTGTATTTGTTGTAGATGTACTCGGAGGCAAAGTGGTTTTTGATGACCTTGTCTTCAACCACGCCCATGCCGGTTTCCTTGACGGCCATCTGCGCCAGGGGAATGCGCGCATTGGCCGCGGCCAGCGCGGCGTTGCGAAAGATGTGATCCACCTGCTTTTGCGTAAAGGTGGCGAACTTTTGCTGTGCGGCCTTCACGCGCGCAATCAGCGCTTCCAACTCCTCGGCGGTGGTCACCCGCGGCGCTTGTTGCTCGTGATCCGCTGATAAAAGAGACTCGATAGTCGTCATTCCAGTGCTCTCCCCGCAGGGCCGGCAAGGCCATGCGGCCGTTGATGAATCATGCATCGAAGAGCCGTACGATCTGCCGGTACGCTCTTCATTTACCCCGGCATAAAGCAGTACATTATTATCGATATTTTTTTATCGATAACTATTTACTGAGTATAAAAAGGAATGTACTCGGATACCGTGATGGCAATCACATGCTGGTAAATGCGATTGGAATCAACCGTCAGCGAGGAACGGAGTGTCTCAAAATCAGACAGAAGATGAGAAAGGGGAGATAAGCGAAGACGCCGGGGAGCGCAGTTCAACTGTGCTTGCTCGAAAAACTCATTGGACATTGCAAGAAGTGTCAGGGCACGAGTTTACTCGTGCCAAAAAGAGCAAAAAATCGCGGGCTTCAGCCCCCGAGGGAAGATTTCTTTCTCGACGCCATTAGGAGATTTGCTCTATGCTCTCAGCCAACGAGCCGACCTACGAATCGGGCTCATTCACTCCAAATAAGCGCCCAACAACAACTGCTAAAGTAGCCAACAAACTCCGAAGCTACGTTTCGACGTGCACTGGGCAACTTGCCGCTATTTATCAAATCTTGTGTACGCAAACATGCAGAAGAGAATATTTGCAGCTAGAATAGAAGACATTTCACAATTACACGCTGGTAAATACATGCCATACCGCGTCAGCGAATGCACACCCGATTTACAGCAAGCAATCCAGACAGTCGAAGATCGCGCAGACGGCTGTTATCAGCTACTACGGCTACTAAAGCAGCCACATAATCTTGCGACGTGGGCACTCTTAACCGCTATGGCCCTCGAACTGGAGACGTTTCAAGAGCGTTTCGGGGCCAACAGCTTTCGCCATAGAGTTGCGCTGATAAATCTTGAGCGCTATATATGCGGCTTCCACTTCATCGCCGTTCATGGAAAGCCGGAATCTAAGCTCATACATAGTTACACATATCATGGAAGCCTAAAGGTCGATGCAGCCTTTGCACTCAACGTCAGTAGGTACTATACGAATTTCCTTAATATCTTCCCACTGTGGCACCGGGACCATGAGCGCGCCGAATTAATGCCTAATGGAGCGGTACGTTTTTATATTCCCCGCGATTCGACACGCCAACGTCAGGTCATCGCGTACCAGCAGTTACATCGCCCTGCAGAAACAATAAGGAAGTGTCCGAAAGAGCAAGAACGGTCTCCGGAATTGCAGCGGCTGTTCAATGATCTCTTTCAGCAAGCTCGTCCGGCTGGTCTTCATAAGAAGTTTCAATATGAACCCTCAATCGAGTTGATCGAAGCTCTGCGGCCGGAATATCAGGAACGTTTGGACAGTAATTTTCGGCATCCAGATTCCTTTCAGCTAAATGGATACTCTCTCGCAGAGTTCAAAGCTGTTTATGTTGGACTTTTGATCTTAAGCGCGATTCATGAATACATCTGCTACCCATGGGACAAACCAGGTCAACCAATCCCCGAGTCCTCTTTGGTCATGGTCAGGAAGCGACTCCAATGGATAAGCAAACTGAGCAGTATCTCAGGAGTGCCCAAGACTACTTGCGATATGATCGTAAAGGACTTAACTCTCCGTCCAGAAAATCATTCCTTCACTAGCCTTTGTATTACACCCTTCGTGCCATTAGATAGCCATGACGATACGCTCGCGGTCGCACCGCAGTTTCCTCTCGCCAGTGCCGTCGATGAGAACGCGCTACGCCAGTTCTCCTATACCTATCCGGAGCTATTTTCAGGACAGAACACGCAGAAGGAAGAGGGTATGAGAAACCTTCTGAGGTCTGCGAACCCAGGATATAGGATCGATTTCTCAATTCCTCTTCCCGATGGTTCTACCGACATTGATGTTCTCATTGGGGATGAGACTAACTCAACCGTTGTATTCGCTGAGTTGAAATGGTTGCGGAAGCCTTACAAGCCGCTTGAGCGGATCGAGCGAGAAAAAGATCTCGAAAAGGGGGGCAAACAACTCGAGTTAATACGCTCGTATGGCAAAAGATATCCTAGTTTCCTTCTAGAGCGTGGCAAACTCTCCCGCGACCTAACTGATTACAAGCAAGTTCACCATATTCTGCTGGTGCGAGACTATTGGCATTGGGTAGAGCCGAAAGACAGTATAGCTGTTCTTGATTTTGATGAATTCTTGGCGCAGTTTAAGGAAAGCACTTCATTGTTCGAACTAATGACTGCACTTCTCTCGTATGATTGGCTACCCGTCGAAGATCGGGATTTTTATGTTGATTACACTACTACCTCAGTAAACGGAGCGATGATCGAATCGGCACTGTTTCATGACGGAAAGCACCAGCAGTAACTCCTGGACAGTTGTGGTTGGTAACCCGCACCTCAATCAATCATTGAAAAAGGGTGCCCCAGATCTGGATTTTCAGACCTGGGATTCCGTGGAAATCTAGCGGGAAAAGTTAATATATCCCATGTCTCCTCAGAATCGAGACATGGAGCACCCAGGATTCTTTTGATTTGGATTGCCCAATTTGCGACGATTTGTTCTGTCTTTAGGAGGGATTTCCGCAACATATTTCAAGTACGTGCGTCTCGGTTCAGCCAGCGCCTCCGCGCGCGATAGCAAACAGGGAGAGCGCGTCTACGCCGCCTTCACCGCCGTCGTGGCATTCATCAACTTGCGCAACTTGCGCTGAATCGGCGTCTCGATAAAGTGGTAAACGAACATCGCCATGCAGACCAGCAACACATAGCTGATCCACGGATCGAAGCGCTTCAGCCCGGTGAACTCCAGCACATGCGAGTGGTGCAGAATTGCCCACAGATTGAAGTGCAGCAGATAAAGGCTATAACTGCACTTGCCGACGAAGGCCAGCGGCGCGCATCCGATCGCGCTGGCCAGGGGATTTTTGCCCGCCAGCCCGAGAATGATGCAGGCGAAGAGCGGCATCAGCAGCCCGTCGTGCGCAACGGCGTAAGGCACCAGCGGCCCCAGGCATAGCAGCCCGTAAAGGCCGGCAAAGCCGCCGATTCCCAACCACAGGCGGATCGGGTTCTCGCGGTCGATCATCGTATCCAGATCGGCCAGCAGCACGCCGAAGACAAAGCTGAAGATGTGCGCGTAGGGCGTATATTTGAGCGCCCACAGCCACGGTCCGTAGCTCCAGCGGTCGGGGTGCGCAATGCCGTCGGGATTGAAGAACATGTAGAGTGCGCCGGGAACCAGCCCCAGCAGCCAGGCCGCCGTCAGCTTCACGATCAGCGTGCTCATCCGCGCCGTGCGCTTCCACCGCGCGACCCACGGAAAGATCGTGTAATAGAACGCCTCGGCCGACATCGTCCAGACCGGCGTATTCAAAAAGGTTGCAATCGCCGGCACCCAGCCCTGCAGCAGCAGCGGCGTCAGCACCAGTCCCAGATAGAACATGAAGTGCGTGTGGCTGACGTAGTTGCGATGCAGTTGCGTCAGGCTCAGCAGCACGCTCAAAATATAGATGGGATAAACGCGTGTGAAGCGCGCCTTCCAAAAGCGCTTCGTATCCAGTTCGCCGCGGCGCGCCCGCGCGCTGTAGTTATAGGCCAGCACAAAGCCGGAAAGCAGAATGAAGTAGCTGACCGAAATGTAGCCGGCGTTGATCACCGGCGCCAGCACGATCTGGAAGCTGAAAGGTTTGGGCGAAAAGGGCTCGGGAATGGCGAAATTGAAGTTGAACCACTGCGGATTGGAAAAGTGGAAAAGAACGATATTGATGGCCGCAAAACAGCGCAGGCCGGTCAACGCATTCAGCGGTGCTGGTCGGCGGCTTGGTATCGGGGATGCGGCGGCTTCTGACATTCGGTTTGGCTTTCAGCTTCTAGCCTAGCCTCTAATCCCTTCTCTTCCGGCCATCGCCGATCTTCCCCCGTTGAAGCCCCATCCACTCTGGAACTTGAAAAAAAACGCGCTTTCCCCGAAGGAAAACGGCTTTGCCGCCATCGCGAGCAGAGCCGAACGCGAACGGCTAAAAGCTGCCAGTTACGCCGTGACTTTCGATCCGACCTTTTCGCCCATCACCACGCGGCGAATGTTGCCCGGCTGGTTCATGTTGAAAACGATCATGGGCAGGCTGTTGTCTTTGCACATGCTCACCGCGGTCAAATCCATCACCTTCAGCCCCTGCTGCAAAATCTGCATGTAGGTGATCTCGTCGTATTTGACGGCGTCTTTTACCTTCACCGGATCGGCGTTGTAGATGCCGTCAACCTTGGTGCCCTTCAGCAGCACGTCGGCCTTGATCTCCATGGCGCGCAAGCTGGCGGCCGTATCGGTAGAGAAGAACGGATTGCCGGTGCCGGCGGCGAAGACAACCACGCGGCCTTTTTCCAGGTGCCGCACGGCGCGCCGGCGAATGTAGGGCTCGGCGATCTGATTCATGAAGACGGCGGTCATCACACGGCACTCGACACCGCGTTTTTCCAGCGCGTCTTGCAGCGCGATGGCGTTAATCAACGTCGACAGCATACCCATGTTGTCGGCGCTGACGCGGTCCATTTCCTTGGCCTGCTCGGCCACGCCGCGGAAGAAATTGCCGCCGCCAACAACAATACCAAGCTGAACGCCGAGCGAGTTAACCTCGGCCAGTTCGCTGGTAATCTCGGCGATTTTGGTGGCATCAAGGCCAAAGCCCCGCTCGCCAGCCAACGCTTCGCCCGATAGCTTTAGTACGACTCTTTTGTACATTCCGTACTGAGTATCGCATATTCGCGGCACGCAAATCCCTCGCCGTCTTTCCATGCGAACCGCTCCGCCGGCCAGCGCTTCGGCGCATAAATGTTTTACCTGTTTTTCGCGTTCAAGGGAGCAATGCCGATTGAAATTGCCGCCCATGCGCCGCAAGCGAAAATGCGGAATTTTTCCGCTTACGGCTCGTCATGCGCACCGCCAACTTGAGACGAAATCGTCGATTTGTTTCTTCTCGCTTCCCGAATCGAATTCCCTTTCCCCACGTATCTCTTCTGAAACTCCCCACACGCTTTTTCAGCATCCATTTGCCGCGCTTTCATCGTAATCTCCGTAGACTAAATTCGGTTCACACTCCCAGGTTGGCAGTCCATCGAATTTCAGCAGCGTCCACGGCGGGCAATACGCAGCGGGCAAATCCGCACACGGCGGGCAAATCCGCACGCAGCGGGCAAATCCGCGGCAGAAAAATCTGCGGCAGAAAAATCCGCCGGCATTCGGGGCCAGGCAGGCAACAGATCAGGCCACGACCAAAAGACGCGGTAACAAAGCTTTGGGGCCCGAGAAACTTCGCGAGCGTTCCGGTTCTTTCACTCGATGGGCCCAGACCGGCGCTGAGGGGCTTCCCCGCCGCATCGCATCGCTGAAATCACCGGCAGGCCGGCCTATTGGAAAAGCCGAGCGAGGCGGAACCCAGCCTCACCGAAAGCGAGCAAGTCATGGTCGTCAAGACGCGATGCAAGGGTCACGAATTTATGGGCGTGGAAATCGGCGTCGGCAATGTACGCCGCTACTTTCCCAAACAGATTGAAGCCATCGAGCTCGAGCTGGACCACCTGCACATTCAGTGCGGCCTGAAACCCGGCTTTTGGAATGGAGATACGGAGATCAACGATCCGCGACTGAGCGCCTGGTTGCAATCGAAAAATTTTCACGGGCGCCCCGGCGATGCGCCGGTTCCGCTGGCTCTGATTCCCGACGGCAACAACCGCTTCCGGCTACGGCCCATCGCCCCCTGCCAGCAAACGCCGCGCGTCAAGCCTTCGCTCAATCCCGTCACTGTCGTTTAAGCAACGCCGCCGGCCGCCCTCTTCCTTCGCCGCTCCGGTTGTCGCCATCGGGCGCTTCTCTCATGCGGTTTCCGATTTCTATAATCCCTACACGCCCTACCGCTATTCCCTCATGTCGCGCATATCGCGCATGTCGCACATTGATACACTCGGGGATGATGATGAAAATCAATCAACTTGAAAAAATGATCGTGAAATACTTTACCGCCGGACCTGCCGCGGCAGGCGACCCGCTGGCCATGACGGCCTTCATGGAACTGCGCGCGGCGCTTGAACGGGGCGAAGCGCGCGCCGCCGAACCCGATCCGGCCTCACCCACCGGCTGGCGCGTCAACGCCTGGGTCAAGCAGGGCATTTTGCTCGGTTTCCGCCTCGGCGATTTGGAAGAGAGTACCGCGGGCGGCTTCTCGTTTGTCGACAAGCACACCTATCCGACGCAGCGCTTCACCGCTGGCGGTGGCGTGCGCGTGGTTCCCGGCGGCTCGTCGGTCCGCGCCGGCGCGTATCTGGCGCGTGGCGTCGTCTGCATGCCGCCCATGTACGTCAACGTTGGCGCTTATGTGGACGAAGGCACAATGGTCGATTCGCACGCGCTGGTCGGCTCCTGCGCGCAGATCGGCAAACAGGTGCACCTGAGCGCGGCGGCGCAAATCGGCGGCGTGCTTGAGCCGGTAGGCGCAAGCCCCGTCATTATTGAAGACGACGTGCTGGTCGGCGGCAACGTCGGCGTCTACGAGGGGACCGTGGTGCGCAAGGGCGCGGTACTGGCCGCCGGCACGATTCTCACGCGCGGCACGCCCGTCTTCGATCTGGTCAACGGCCAGATTCTGCGCGCCTCCGACAAGCTGCCGCTGGTCATTCCAGAAAACGCCGTCGTCGTGCCCGCCGCCCGCGCCGTCAGCAAAGGCAAAGGGACGGAGTGGGGTCTGAGCCTCTACACCGCCGCCATCGTCAAGTATCGCGACGAAAAGACCGACCTGAGCGTCGCGCTCGAAGATCTGCTGCGCTAAAAACTTGGGGATCGACTTAAAACCGGAATCGGCGGATAATCTGGAATAGAGGTTAGCCGCCATGACCATCCAGGTCGAACTCAGCCCGGAGGCCCAAGCCCGCTTGACGGCGGAAGCTGTCGTACGCGGCATCGCGCTTGAAACATACGCGGGACGACTGATCGAGCAGCTTGTGGGCTCACGCGTGCCCGGAACCGGCGTTCTCACTCCTGCAGACGTAAAAGCGGCAACGCTGGCACTTACCGAACGCTCAGCTCATCTCCCGGTACTGCCCCCGGCGGCCACGGAACGCGCCAGCATGTACGAAGACCGCGCATAAATGGCCGGTGAGCTCGTCCTGGTCGATAGCAACATTCTCATCCGCTGGCTCCAACCTCGCGATCCAGCCTTTACGGCAATCGAAAGCGCCATTGCGTATTTAGCACAATCCAGCGCCGTGCTCTGCTATACCTCGCAAAACCTCGGCGAATTTTGGAATGTACTAACGCGTCCAGCATCGCGCAATGGATATGGCCTCTCCCCGGACGAAGCCGATCGGCAAGCCCGGCTTGTAGAAGCGAACTTCCGTCTGCTTGCCGACAACCTTTCAGTTCACGAGGAATGGCGAAGGCTCTTGGTGGCACATGGTGTCTCGGGCGTTCAAGTCCACGACGCCCGACTGGTAGCCGCGATGCGCGTTTATGGCGTGCGGCGTATCTTGACCCTTAACAAAAACGACTTCGTGCGCTTCGAAAATATTGAAGCCGTACTGCCCGCCGAGCTGGCGCGCGCCTCCTAATCGGCACTCCATTCAACCCCGCCTGTTCATGCTGCCTCGGTCAACAAAGCCAAGCATCTTACGTCTATAGTGTTGGAAGTGTCGAACGGAAGGACTCCGATGAAAACTCGTGCTTCGCTTTGCCTTGTTCTCTTTGTGATCTTTGCCGCCGCGGCTGGCAACTCCGGCAAGGCGCAGAACCCCGCGGGCGGCACGGCCAAGCAACCCTCCAGCGAACCAGCCAAACCTGCGGCCAAAGCGCCGGCGCTGGAGCTCACGCTGCCGGTCGCCGTCGTCGATAAGCACGGCGCGCTGGTCACCAATCTCACGGCCAAGGACTTCACGCTCACCGACGACGGCCATCCGCAGACGATCAAGAGCCTCGCCACGCAAAGTCCTCTTCCCTTCTGGCTGGGCCTGGTCGTTGACACCGGCCGCGCAATGAACTCCGCACTCGACAGCGAACGCAAAGCCGCCGGCAAATTCGTCGACCAGATGCTGCCCGCCGACGCCAAGGCCGGCAGCCAGGGCAATCAGATCTTCCTGATCCACTTCGACCGCCAGGTCGAACTGCTCACCGACGACTTTGTTGCCGCGCCGGGCAAACTGCACCACGAGCTCGACGAGATGAGCACCTCCGCCAACGCGCGCGGCGATCAGGGCCCTGAAAACCGCGACGATCGCCAGGGCGGCGGCCCAGGCGGCCCACCGCGCAACGGACGCCTAGGCGGCGCTTCGCAGCAGCTTTACGACGCCATCTGGCTGGCCGCGGGTGAAATAAGGCAACAGGCCAAGGGCGAGCGCCGCGCGCTGATCGTCTTTTCCGACGGCGTCGATTCCGGCAGCAAAGAAACCCTCAACGACGCCATCGACGAAGCCGACCGCGCCGGCGCGCAGATTTTCACCATCTATCTCAAGGGTGAAGAAGAGCGCATGCAGAACGGCGGCCCCGGCGGCGGACGCCAGGGCGGAATGGGCGGCAACTGGCCCGGCAACGGCGGCGGCTGGCCTGGCGGCGGTGGCAACTCCGGCGGCAAGGGCCGCGGCGACTCAAAAGGCGCGCAGGTCGACGGCAAAAAAATCATGCAGCAAATTGCCACGCGCACCGGCGGCCAGTTCTTCGAAGCCAAAAAGAAGGACAATCTGGAGGAGATCTACGGTCTCATCGCCAATGAGCTGCACCAACAGTATTTGCTTGTTTACTCGCCTGACCAGATCGACCCTAACGGCGAGTACCATAAGATCGCGCTCAAAACCGACAAGAAAGACATGACCGTAATTACGCGCGAAGGCTACTACGCTTCTTCTGAAAAATAGCGCGAAAACGCACGCGGTTATTCAGAAAAGAGCGAAAGCTGCGCACTCTCCGCTTTTCTTTTCGCTGCCCGCGCATCGTCGCAAACCGTGCGACCGTCGAGCGAAGCGGAAATGCTCTGTTCATGCGCGATGGCGGCGCTGAAATCGGCTAGCGGCTCTCGCCGCTGCTCGACGGCGCGGGTCAGCCGGTCCAACCGGCGAAAGCCCTCCACCTTCTCCATCTGCCCCAGCCGCGCGGCATCGAGCGAGCGCCGCAACACATCGAGCGATTCGTCGTAAGTCTTAAGCGGCACCGGAAAGGGATGGCCGTCTTTGCCGCCATGCACGAAAGAAAACCGCGCCGGATCGGAAAATCTGCAAGGCGCGCCGTGCACCACCTCGGCAATCAGCGCCAGCGATTGCAGCGTCCGCGGCCCCAGCCCCTCGACCAGCAACAGTGAAGCAAAATCGCGCAGTTCCTTCTCGTGCGCCACGGCCAGCACCGCGCCCAGCCGCTTCAAATCCACATCGGCTGGCCGCACCTCGTGATGAGAGGGCATCACGAGCCGCCGCGCCTCGTCGAGCGAAGCCTCCAACGGCTCGCCGGTAATCGTCAGCATCGCCTGCTGCGCATCGCCTGCGCGCGCGTCCACCAGATTCAGAATCGTGCCCTGCGGCCGGCCGAGAATCGCCGTGTGCGGATCGGAGACGAAATCGCGCACCGTCGTCGAGTGCCAGTGATAGCGCCGCGCCAACATACTGGCCGGCCGCATTCCCTGCTGCACCACCGCCCACTCGCCGGAGCGGTGAATCACAAACGAATGCTGATAAAGTTGAAAGCCGTCGGCAATCGCATTGTTGTCCACGCGCGCCGTCAGCCGGCTGGTGCGCGCCAACTCGTCGCCATTCAATCCGGTCTTCATTGAAAATTCGCGCAGCTCATCGGGCGTGCGTATCGAGTGCCGCCCGCGCCCGCCGCAGACGGCGAAACCCAGCTCGGCAAAGCGCGGATTCAGCCCGCGCTTGAGCGCGCCCATCACCGAAGTCGTAATCCCCGACGAGTGCCAGTCCATGCCCATCACGCAGCCGAGCGCTTGAAACCAGAAGGGATCGCTCAGCCGTGTAAGAAACTCCGACGGCCCGTACGAGATGACAATCTGCTCGACAATCGCCGCGCCCAGCGCCGTCATCCGCGCGGCCAGCCATTGCGGCACGTGTCCGCCGTGCAAAGCAAGATCGGCCGTACCGGAGCGCTTCATCTTCCCATTTTCGCCGATTGCGCCCGCCCGCCTATAATTTCAGCAAGTACGCGGCTGGTTCTCCCCTACTTCCCTGTAAAGTGAGAAATGCCATGGCCCGTGAACTCTACACCGCGCGCTTGACGCGCAAGGATTGCATTTCGGAAACCTCGCAGTGCTACCGCTTCCTCTTCGAGGTCGAAGGCGTCGAGGAATTCAACTATCAGCCCGGCCAATTCGTCTCCGCCGTGGCCGAAGACGGCAAAGGCAAGCAGCAAACGCGCGCCTACACCATCGCCTCGGCGCCATCGGGCAACCGTTTTGAGCTGTGCGTGAATCGCGTCGAGAGCGGCTTCTTCTCCAATCATCTGGCCGACCTGCCCGATCTGCTTGTGGGCGCGACGATCCAGATTCACGGACCGCACGGCCTCTTCGTGCTGCGCGAACCGATCACCGACTCGATTCTCGTCGCCACCGGCACCGGCATCTCGCCCATGCGCGCCTACCTGCAATGGCTCTTCCCCGCCGA
The DNA here is from genome assembly GCA_003156495.1 of Acidobacteriaceae bacterium. Classification (GTDB taxonomy): domain Bacteria; phylum Acidobacteriota; class Terriglobia; order Terriglobales; family Acidobacteriaceae; genus Telmatobacter. The sequence continues at coordinate 362 of PMHC01000124.1, read as the reverse complement.
TGGACCGGATCGCAGCGCGGGCAAAGAGATCTGGCTGGTTTTTGGCACGCGCTATGAAACCGAGCTCTACTACCGCGACGAGTTCGCGGCGCTTGCTGGCCGCGCGCCCAACTTCCATTACCTGCCCACGCTGAGCCGCGCCCAAGACAGTTGGACCGGCCGGCGCGGTTACGTGCAGGAGCAGGTGGCGAAGATCGTCGAAGAGCGCGCCGCGCGATTGAATCAGCCGCTGCCCGTCCCGCCCGTCGATCCGGCAACGCCGCCGGCCGATCTGCGCTTCGACATTTACGCCTACATCTGCGGACTGAACTCGATGGTCTTAGCCGTGCGCGAAGAGTTAGCCGGCTTCGGCTGGCACCGCA
>PMHC01000159.1 GCA_003156495.1 Acidobacteriaceae bacterium | reverse complement strand
CCGGCTTCAGGTCGCGATGGACGACGCCGTTGGCGTGAATGTAGTCCAGGCCATTCAAAACCTGGATGGCGATGCGGATGGCGCGGTCGTGCGGGAGCGGGCCTTCGTCCAGAATCTGGCGCAGCAGCCGTCCTTGGCACCATTCCATCACCATGTAGATGCGGGAACGTTCCTCGCCGCCGAAGACGCGCATCACCGATGGATGATCGAGCTTTTCGCCGATTCCGGCCTCTCTTTGAAAGCGATCGAAGAGGATCGGATCGGCTTCCATGTCGGGGTGAGGAATCTTGAGGGCAACCTGGCGGTTGTCGCGCAGGTCGGTGGCGCGAAAGAGCGTGGACATGCCGCCGCGAGCCACCTCCGCCTCCAGGCGATAGTGGTCTAGCGTTTCTCCTGCCTTCGGCGGCGTGGTGGAGACAGTTTCCATGGCAAGCTCAATTGTTTCATGTGCGACGTAAGAAAAGCGCAAGGAAAAGCAAAAGGAATTACCTCGGATTTATCTCCTTTTTCAAATCGAAATGACCGGAAGAAATTATGATGGAGGGCAGATGCAAGGCCTATTTCGATCCGGGATGATTTCTCTGGCGCTCCTTTGCGCCCTGGGGCTGGCTGCGCCTTCGGCCAGCGCCCGTTCGCATAAATCCGAGCCGTCGCAGGAGACTGGTTTTCTTAATCGCAAAGTCGAAATGCACGGAACGACCTACCGCTTCCAGGTCTATCTGCCCGAGGAGTGGCGGCGCGACGACGGCAAGCAGTGGCCGATCATTCTCTTTCTGCACGGCCGTGGCGAGCGTGGTTCCGAGGGTATGTGGCAGACGCAGAACGGCATCGCCGAGGCGGTGCGCAACCATCCCGACCGCTGGCCCTTCGTAATCGTGATGCCGCAGTGCCCGCAGAATGCGCACTGGACCGATCCGACGATGCTGGAACTGGCCATAGCGGCGCTCAATCGCGAGTCGGTCGAATTTCATGGCGACCCGGCGCGCACTTATCTGACCGGGCTGTCGCTGGGCGGCTACGGCTCCTGGGAGCTGGCGCGGCTCTATCCGTATCGTTGGGCGGCGATCGCCATTGCCGCCGGCGGCATCTTCTGGAGCTACGAGCCGGAGCGTTGGCAGCAGGCCTCGACGCTGCCGGCCAAGTACGCTCACTCCATCGGCCGCGTGCCCATCTGGCTCTTTCACGGCAGCAACGATTCGGTGGTTGCGCCGCGTCAGAGCGAGATGATGTACGAGGCTTTCAAATCCATCAGCGGCGACATTCGCCTGTGGGTCTATCAGGGGCTCAAACACGACTGCTGGACCCGCGCCTACGACGAACCGGAGCTGCCGCGCTGGCTGTTGGCGCACCGCAAAACCTCCACGCCGCCGGTTTACGCCGAACATCTGCTGGTGCCCATGCATCCGCCAGTCATCAGGCTTTCCACCGCACAGCTCGATAGTTTAGCCGGCGAGTACCGCGAACCGAATGGACGTGGGCTGGAAACCATTTTCCGGCAGGGCGATCAGCTCTTCGAGAAAGGGACGGCCGGCGAGATTACCGGGATCGAAGCCGAGTCGGCGGAGATCTTCGTCCGCCAGGGTGACTGGAACGGCGCCCATGCGATCCGCCTTATTTTCGAGCGCGACGCACAGGGCCGCGCCATGGGCTTTATGCTGCGCGACAATCGCCACGAGGAGCGCTGGGTGCGGGTCGGCAGGTAGCGGCGCGGCCTGCTATTTTGCGGGCTTCGAATATGCGTACAAGGGCGGGAACCGGAAGGGTCGCATTTGCGTATTTGCATCTTGAAAGTGAGGACGCAAAATGTTTTGTAGCGGATGTGGTCACGTTCTCGATCCGGGGCAGGCATTCTGCCCGCAGTGCAACCGCGCGGCAGCCCCGCCGGTTGCGCCTGTAGCCGCCGCCGTCGAGTATCAACGAGCTGCGGATTATCAACGGGCCGGCTACGCCAGCAGAGTTCGCGTGCTCGGCATTCTCTGGCTGGTTTACGCCGGCTTCTCGCTGGTTAAAGGCTTCGTCGGAATCGCCTTTGCGCACGCTTTTTTCTCCGGCGGCTTTGCGCCTTGGATACAGGCGCCGGCGATGCCGCAGTGGCTTTTCCCCGCCGCGCTGCATTTTCTCTGGCTCGCCATCGTGGTGCGCGTCGTGCTGGCCGCGGTAGCCGGTTGGGGGCTGATGGAGCGCACCGAGTGGGGGCGGATTGTCGCCATCGTGGCCGCGATTCTCAGCCTCTTTCACCTTCCCCTGGGCACGGCGCTGGGCATTGGTACGCTGATTATGCTGCTCGGCGCGCGCAACTGGTCGCTTTACGAACAACCGTGAACTTTGCCGCTGCGTGATGAGAACTACTTGGCCCGCGGATGCGTCTCGTCGTAGACTTTTTCGAGCTGGGCGACGGTGATCTGCGTGTAGCGCTGCGTGGTCGATAGCCGCTCGTGGCCTAACAGTTCTTGAATGGCGCGCAGGTCCGCACCCTCTTCCAGCAGATGGGTGCCGAAGGCGTGGCGCAGCGTGTGCGGATGCACGTCNNAACGCTGCGCGTGGTCAGTCGCGCCTGGCTGCTGTTATTAATGCCGCGCAGGCGGAGGTTGACGAAGATCGCCGGCGTTTCGCGATGCGCCGGGCTGTCGGCCACCGCCAGCAATTCTTTGCGCTCGGCCAGATAAGCGCGTAGCGCCTGGGCTGCCGCGTCGCCCAACGGTACCAACCGCTGTTTGCGCCCCTTGCCGCGAATCAGAAT
>PMHC01000039.1 GCA_003156495.1 Acidobacteriaceae bacterium | reverse complement strand
TCACCATGGTCATCGTCTTCGCAAAAATGTAGTGCGATCCGAAGGCGGCCTGGCGCAAACGCGTCGGGCCGCTTTTTTATTGGGAGCGAGAGCATTTTTACGGTTGCAGTAGAGTGGCTTTACTCACCTCGGCGAGCGGAAAAACGCCGCCNNAAGGGTACGGCTTCAGCCGTGCCGTAAGCTCAATCAAATCAACGTGGCCTTTAGGCCCCGAGGGACGTTTTTCTCCCCCCTGGTCCAATATTCAGAGTTCTTCCGCTCGCCGCGGCGAGTTTAGCCCCTGTGGAAAGCGTCGTCCCCTTATACCGTTCATGAAAACGCTCTACTTGGAAGATTCGCGTAGCATCTCAATGGCTTTCCGGTAGCCCAGGTTCGCGGGAACCGGGGTGTAGTGGCGTTGTTCCTCGGTGGTGTCGAACAGGTGCGTTCTGAAGAGCACGCGTCCGGTAATGGCCATCTGCAGGCGCACGATGCGCCACTGTCCGCCGCCTACCTCGCTTTGATCGATGGCGATCCAGCCGCCGCGATTCAGCCGGCCTAAAATGCCCCAGCCGAACTCTACGTCGCGCAGCAAATGCCCTTCGAGCCGCGTCACGCGCTGGTGGACGGGGTCGATCCATATTTCCCCGTTCATGGCGAGCAGCACCTGCGTTTCAAGATCGGGCGGCGTAAAGCCGGGATTGGGGCGGAAGGTGAATTTTTCTACCCGGCCGACAGGCCCCGGCGCCGAGCCGGCGTACTGGTAGATGAAGGCATTAGGCAGCGCGTGCAGAATCTTCAAGGCGCGCGCGGCGTCGTTGGCTTCGGATTGCTTACGATGATGCTGTTTACCTGGTTCGGCGAACAGCTCGTTCAGCCGCGCATCTTCTTCCTGCGCGTCCGCCGTACTCAGTGGCCGGTCGTTGATGGCGACCAGCCGGGCAACGTCGCCTTCGTGCGTCTCGCAGATCTCTTTGGTCGTGGTCAGCCGCGGGCTGGTTTTGCGCATCTGGTAGCGCATGGGGTGGCTCGTATCCAGGGCCGCGTTGTACTCGTTGAGCAGGGCGCGGTTAACCAGCACCAGGCCTTGCGCGGGCGGCAGAGTGCTTTCCTCGCCATGAGCGGGTTGCCCCCAGGCAGGAGCCATACAGAAAAGCAAAAAAAAGAGAGCCAAGAGTCTGCGCACACCGATAGTGTAGCGGAGTGGCCCGGATCGGCTGCAACAACGCCGTGAATTCATCCGCGTGTTCCACGACAGTAACGTTTTCTTGCGTTCTGCGATTGATGTTTAGGGGCCGGGTTGCGTATAGTGCGGGCAGGGCCTCTAGCGCTTCCAGCCGCGATGTGTCCCGGAGCAGAACCTTTCACGGCCGGCGTCTGCAAGTTCGCGCGGCGGAAAGGTACCGGGCCGGCGGGTGTCTCCTCTGAATGCGAGAATTGAGGACCCACGAAAGGATCGAAGCCATGGCAGTGGATAACGCGCCCGCGCGAATCGGTAAGACGATCGTGATTAGCGGCGAGGTGAAGGGCAGCGAGGATTTGATCGTGGATGGTCGCATCGAGGGAACCGTCAATCTCTCCGAGAGTCGGCTAACCATCGGCCCCAGTGCGAATGTAGCCGCGGATCTCTCCGCCAAAGACGTGCTGATTATGGGCCGGGTTCAGGGCAACGTGGTGGCCAGCGGGCGAGTGGAGCTACGTGCCGGCTGCAATCTCGAGGGCGACATTCGCGCCCTGCGTTTGGCGGTTGAAGATAATGCCGTGTTTCGCGGCAAAGTCGATCTGACCCAGGCTGTCGCCAAAACGGCCGAGGGTGCGTTGCACGCCAACGCTAACGTCTGAGGGGATAAAGAAACCTTCGCCGGGCGGCCCTGCAATCGCCCGGCGCGCGAGGAAATTCGAGGGTGCTGCGCAGTTGGTTTGAAAAAAAAACGCAAGAGGATGAGGCCATCGTCGCGACCGGGCTGAGTGGTCCGCGTGTGCCTCGCCATTCCGGCGCCTGGGCCGTTTTGCGCCAGCGTCTGCAAACCGAGGAAGGGCTGCGCCTGATCGACGTTGGCTACACCTCGCCCAATAACATCAACTACCTCACCAGTCTTGGCCACAGCGTCTTTCTCGCCGACCTGGTGCATGACGCCTGCGCCGAAAACTGGCGCACCGGTACCGACGATGAGGGCAACGCGATCTGGAATGTCGAGGGTTACCTCAACCAGTGCTTGAACTTTGCCGGACGCACCTTTGACGTGGTGCTGCTTTGGACCGCCCTCGATTATCTGCCCGAGCCGTTGGTGGCGCCCATCGTGGCGCATCTCTACGCGGCCATGAATCCCGGCGGACAGGTGTTGGCCCTCTTTCACACCAAGATGCAGGGTGAAGAATCGACGCTAGTGCGCTTTCACGTAACGCCGGGCGACGATGTCGAGATGCAGTTGGCGCAGCAGTTCCCCATCCAGCGCGCCTTCACCAACCGCAGCATCGAGCGGCTCTTCACCGGCTGGTCCGGGCAGCGGCAGTTTTTGGCCAAAGACAGCGTCTCTGAAGTGATTATTACGCGGTAAAAACAGCCGTCAGCTCGATCGCTGCGGAATCGGCGAACGTGGCTGAGAGCTGAAAGCTGTTTCACCGATTGTGTGGTGGAATACGGGTGTGGGTGCCCCAGGTCTCGATTTTGAGACCGGGGAACCTTAACGCCAAGAATCGAAATGATCTGGTCGCGGTCCTAGCGTGGGGTGCAAGTCAATCAATAC
>PMHC01000110.1 GCA_003156495.1 Acidobacteriaceae bacterium | reverse complement strand
TACTTTTTCATGCGCAAGCTCTGGTTTGCCTATCTGGCCAAGGCTCTGGTGGTTTTTCCCGGAGGCTTCGGCACCCTCGACGAGATGTTCGAGATCCTTACCCTGGCGCAAACCCGCAAGCTCGGCAAAAAAATCACCGTCATCATCTACGGCTCCGATTACTGGAAGAAGGTCTTCAACCTGGAGACCCTGGTCGATACCGGAGCCATCTCGCCCAAAGACATCGAACTCTTTCAGTTTGCCGACACGCCCGAGCAGGCCTTCGATTTGCTGCGCAAGGGGTTGACCGAGAACTACTTAGCCGCCGAGGCCGCCTCGGCCAAGCTCTCGAAAAACGCGCCTCCCTCCAAAACCATCCAGGCCGAAGACCTGATGGCTGGCTGGAGCCTGGACGATTTCATGGCTCCCGAGTTCAACCAGGGGTACAAGCCGTAGAACGGCGGCGATCGATTCCATCCGGGCGGCGAATCTCTGCGCGCTTTGCCGGGATGGCTCTCCGGTTCCCTGTAAAATTGCGGCTCGATTCCTGCTATTCTGGTGCTGATCCTGGTTTTTCCGGTGACTTTCCTGGTTCCGTTCCGGGGATATACGGGCGTAATTGAAGTGTATTTAGCACGACCTTAACCGGATATTTACGCCCCGGACCGAATACTAAAGGTGGAAATCCGGAAGCTCCAAGGAGCGGTGATGCCCATCTCCTCGATTTCGTACCTCTGGCGCGACGCACTTGCCCCGCGCGGCTTTCGTACTGGCGTATCCCTGCACAGCCACACCAGCCAGTCCCGCGAAACGCTGGACTTTCTGGCCAACTTCGGCAATCAGTACCCATTTATGCGCCCCCTGCTCTCGCGGCTGGAGCGTGGCGCGGAAAATCACGGCATCCGCATCAACTACGCCGAAAGCTACTGGGTTCCCCCGATGACGCCCAAGCTGGCCTTCGACCTTGAATCCCGCCAGATTGAATCGCTCAATTTGGCTGCGATGGTTTCACTCACCGATCACGACACCATCAAGGCGCCGATGCTGCTGCGCACCGTGCCCAGCGCCCGCCGCATCCCCGTCTCGGTCGAGTGGAGCGCCCCCTACGCCAACTTCCAGTCCTTCCACCTGGGCATACACAACCTGCCCAGCGCCCGCGCCACCGAATGGATGGCCGCCCTCGACGATCTGACCACCCATCCCAACGACGCCCGCCTCACCGAGCTTCTGGCCGCGCTGCACCATGAGCCCAACGTGCTGGTGGTCTTCAACCATCCAATGTGGGATCTCTACCTGATCGGCAAAGAGAAGCACGGCTTTTTGGTCAACGAGTTTCTGCAGAAAAACGGCGCTTTTATCCACGCGCTGGAGCTGAACGGTCTGCGCCACTGGAGCGAGAATCGCGAGGTTCGCCAACTGGCCGAAAAGTGGAATATGCCGCTGGTCTCGGGCGGCGATCGTCACGGCGTCGAGGCCAACGCCAACATCAACCTCACCAACGCGACCAGCTTTACCGAATTCGTGCACGAGATTCGCCGCGAAAAGCGCAGCCAGGTGCTCTTCATGCCGCAGTATGCCGAACCCTGGAAGCATCGCATCTTGCAATCGGCCATCGACGCCGTCCGCACCTATCCGGAATTTCCGCAGGGCTCGCGCGTTTGGGACGAGCGCGTCTACCATCCCGACGCGAATGGCATCAATCGCCCCTTGCGCGAGCTATGGCCTAGCGGCTCGGCGCCGCGCGCTCTAACCGTCGCCATCGCCTTTGTGCAGCTTCTCGGCCGCGGTTTGGTTTCAGGCGGTCTGCGCCTGGCCTGGAGCGACTCGCACCAGTTGCACCTCGCCCTGGGCGAGCACGACAGCTAGCGTATTTTCACTGTTGATGTAGAGCGGCTTTGAAAGAGTCCAGCTTTACAGACTGCGGCAAGCGGAAAGACGCCGCCGGAGCAGCAAGAAGTGTCAGGGCACGGCTTCAGCCGTGCCGTAAACCAAATCAAATCAACGTGGCCTTTAGGCCCCGAGGGACGTTTTTCTTCCCCGGGCCCAAAATCCAGAGTTTTTCCGCAGCCTGTTTAGCCCCTGAGGGATGATTTCCCCCTCTATACCGTCAGGCGATTTGCTCTAAGGTGAGTTGGAAAAGACTTCGCACTTTACAGCGACTGTGAAAAGGCTCAAAGACCGACGCCGCTTCCCTTCCCTCCTTCCCTCCTTCCCTTAGACAAACAGATGCTCGGCCGGCAACCCGGCCTGCGCGCGCGCGTGCATTGCGCTATAAAGCGATTCCAGATTCCGCGTAAAACGCCGCATCTCGTAAAGCGGCGATGCGCTCCTGCTCTGCCGCAGCCGCGCTTTCAGCTCCGCGATGCGCTGGGGCGCATGTCCGAGCGCGACGGCCCGCTCCACATACTGCTCGGCGGAACCTGCGATCAGCTCCGGTATCTTGAGCGCATGCAGCAGGCTCATGCCCATGCGGCTGGCAAAAACCTCGCCGCCGCGCGTCAGCACCGGCAGCCCGGCCCACAACGCAGAGTTCGCCGTCGCTCCGGCATTAAAAGGATAGGTGTCGAGAAACAGATCGGCGAGCCGCTGCCGCGACAAGTGTTCTGCCGCCGACACGCGCCGGCAAAAGACGAGCCGCTCCGCGCTGAGGCCGCGCGCAACAGCCTCGCGGCGCAGATTGTTTCGCGCCCGCTCGTTCTCCTCGGCCAGCCAGAGCACGCTGCCTTCGACGCCGAGCAAAATCTCCATCCACAGGTCGAAGACCTCCGGCTGAATTTTGCAACCGTTGTTGAAGCAGCAGTAGACAAAGCCCGACTCGGGCAGTCCCTCGTCGGCGCGCGTCGTTTCCGTCGCCGCAACCAGTTGCCGCGTGTCGGTAGGCTGAAAACAATCCGGCAGGTAAGCGATTTTTTCCGTATAAAACTCTCGCTGCGCGGCAGGAATCAGTCTCTCGTCGGCGAGCAAATAATCGATATATGGCGCGCCGCTCGTGCCCGGATGCCCCAGATAGCTGACCTGCACGGGCGCGGCCCCGTAGGCGAAGATCTTCGGCCGGCCGCCGAAGGTGTGCCCGGCCAGATCGATGGCCACATCGATTTCGAACTCGCGGCCGAGGCTGGCGATCTGTTCGTCGGAGCGGGAACCCACTTCCAGAAACTGATCCATCGCCGCGGCAATCCGTCGCTCGACCGCGTCGCCGGTTTGCGGACCGTAGGAAAATCCGTAGATCTCAAAGCGGTCGCGGTCGTGCCGCTCGAAGATTTCCGCCGTAAGATAGCCGATGGCGTGCGCGCGAAAGTCCGGCGAAAAATAGCCGATGCGGATTTTTTCGCGCGGCGCGTGCTGGGCAAATCGCATTCGCTCTTCCGGCGCGGGGCACTCGTTTTCAACGTAAATTTCGGCCGCGCGTTTTTGCATCGCGGCCTCACCGCTCAGCGCCAGCAAAAAAAATGGACCGATCGCCTTGCGCCCTTGCGCAATCTGCTCTTCGAGCCGGCGTCGGCGCGCAGCAAAATCGCTCCAGTCAAAAATGCTCGCCTGCGCGAAGAGCCGCTGGCCCTCCAGATAATCGTGGCCGCCCTGCAACTGCTCCACGCGCTCGTAATCCGCCAGCGCGCAGTCAAAGCGCTTGATCTGCATGTAGAGATTGGCGCGGTTGTAATAGGCGTCGGCGTAGCGGGCGTCGAGCGCGACGGCGCGGTCAAAGCTCTCAATGGCCCGCGCGTACTGGCGCAGAGCCTTCAGCGCCACACCCCGGCTGCAATAAAGAATCGCCCAGCCCGGCGCAGTCTTGATCGCCCGCTCGAAGAATCCGAGCGCGGCCTCGTGCTTGCCGATCTGGCAAGCCATCACGCCCAGCAGATGCAAGGCGTCGGTATTCTCCGGCGCATCGCGCAAAATCGCCTGGTAGAGCGCCTCGGCGTGGCGCAACTCGCCTCGCCGGTGGCAGGCCAATGCCTCCTCCAGCAATGGTTGCGGCGTCGCGGCCGCCAATGTATTTTGCGCATGATTCATCTTCGACGAATTCAGCCTACGATTCATGAACCTTGCAATAGCCCCTCCCTCATCCTGCACGCAAGATTGATAGATGCTCAATTGACGGATCTTCGCGCGGCTCTTTCGGCGCGGCGCGGCCGGCGAATGCAATTGAGAATTGGAAAAATCTTATCTTCGCCGCCGCCCGTTAACAGAAAATTCTTCTCTTCGCGCAACAATAGTGGCAACGCCAAGCCATAACCGGCGCGATGTACGGGCCACGGGCCCCTGGAGAGCATGGGTGAAGCTGCAAACGACCAGACCGGCAGGGTGGCCGCAATGAAACTTTCCGCTCCGCGCGTCGCCTACTTTCCCGACTCTTTTCACGAGGTAAACGGGGTCGCCCACACCAGCCGCCACTTTGAAGCCTTTGCCCGGCGGCGCGAGCTCCCCTTCTTCTGCGTCCACGCCAGCTCGGGTGCGCGGACCTTTGCCGAAGAAGGCCCGGTCTCGACGCTCGATCTTCCGCGTGGATTCTGCTCCTTTGCTCTGGAAAAAGATCTGCGCTTCGATCCCCTCTTCATGCGACACCTGGGGTCGGCACGCGCGGCGCTCAAGCAATTTCATCCCGACCTGATCCACATTACAGGCCCCAGCGACGTGGGTCTTCTGGGCGCGCTGCTGGCCCACCAGCTTCATCTGCCGCTGGCCGCCAGTTGGCACACCAATGTGCACGAGTACGCCGCGCGCCGCGCCGGCTGGCTGCTGCGTCCGCTGCCCGCGCGGCAATCGGCCGCCGCCGCTCGCAAAATAGAAGAGCTGGCCATGGCCGCCGCCGCGCGCTTTTACGCCATCGCCCGCGTGCTCTACGCGCCTAATCCAGAACTTTGCGCGCAGCTCAAGCAGCTCACCGGCCGCGCCTGTTATTTAATGCCGCGCGGCGTCGACGCTCAGCTCTTTTCGCCCGTGCGCCGCGATCGTGCGCCTGACGATCGTACGCGCATTCTCGGCTTCGTCGGCCGGCTCTCGGTGGAAAAAAACATCGGCCTGCTAATTAAAATCGAGCGCGAGCTCGAACGGCGCGGCGTTGAAAATTTCCGCTTCATGATCGTCGGCCACGGCGGCGACGAAGCCTGGTTGCGCGAGCGATTGCAGCGGGCCGAGTTTACCGGCGTGCTGCGCGGCGAACCGTTGGCCCGCGCCTACGCCAACATGGATCTCTTCATCTTCCCCTCGCACACCGACACCTTNNACACCTTCGGCAACGTGGTGCTCGAGGCGCTGGCCTCGGGCGTGCCGGCCATCGTAACGCCCGACGGCGGACCGAAATCGATTGTGCGCGAGCGCGCGACCGGCCGCGTGGTAGACGACGACGCCTTTGCCGCGACCATCGCCAAGTTGCTCGCCGATCCCGCGAAGATGGCGCGCATGAGCCAGGCCGCGCGCGCCTACGCACTCACCGCCAGTTGGGACTC
>PMHC01000125.1 GCA_003156495.1 Acidobacteriaceae bacterium | reverse complement strand
CCAACGCGCCCAAGCTCTATCGAGCCATTCTCGACGGCCTCGAATACCGCGGCGTCATGTTCCTGCAGGCCTTCACCACCTGCCAGCCCGAGCACGGCGTCCCCGACGACATGGCTCTCATCCAGGCCCAGCGCGCCCGCGACTCGCGCGGCACCCCCGAGTTCGTCTTCGATCCGCGCGCCGGCGAAAGTTATCAGGAGGCCCTCGATCTCAAGGGCAATCCCTCGCTCGATCTCGACTGGTATCTACCCACCGGGAAAAACGCCGGAGCCGGTCGCTACACCGTCGCTCATTGGGCCACCACTGAAGCGCGCTTCCGCAATCACTTGAAAAAAATCAAGCCCGAAGATGCCGCCAAGCTCGTTTCCCTCGATAACATGCTCGTCCGCATCACGCAGCAGGACGTGGTCTACCGCCGCTATCTCGACCCCGCTCACCGCGCCTACATTCCCGACTTCGGCGTCGCTATCTCGACCGTCGATGCCGCCGGCAAAACCACCCACTATGCGCTCTCGCGTCAGATGGTTCTCTTCTGCGTCGAGCGCCGCAAGGCCTGGCGCATGTTGCAATCCAAAGCCGGCATCGTCAATCGCGAGTACCAGGCCCAGCGCGCGCTCTTAGCCGACGTCGATTCCGGCAAGCTGCCGCTAACCGACTTCCTCGCCCACGCCGACCAACTGCTCTCTGAGCGGCTGAATGCTTCGGCTCTCGCCAAAGTCGGAGATTGAATGCCATAAAAGGGCACAACTTCAGCCCGCCGCGGCGAGCTGAAAAACACTTTCGGAGCAGCAAGAAGTGTCAGGGCATGGCTTCAGCCGTGCCGTAAGCTCAATCAAATCAATGCGGCCTTTAGGCCCCGAGGGACGTATTTCTCCCACGGGCCCAAAATCCAGAGTTTTTCCGCAGCCTGTTTAGCCCCGGAGGGAAGATTTTTCCCTCTATACCATCAGAAGATTTGCGTTAAGATCAAACGCGAACTTTCAGAATCGTATTCAGATGTCTTTGAGAATTTCTTCTCTGGTTGCGCTTTTGTGCGCGGCCACGGCGGCGAGAATCGCATTCAGAGTCCCAATCCGCAGGGCTGTGTGCGCCGGGACGGCAATTCGATGGGGTGTGGGCTGTTGCGTTTGCAGAATGACGTGGCTTCCGACCTGATGAACCTGCTGTATCCCCAGCGCTTGCAGAGGTGTTTCGCCAGCTCTGCACCGCTTAGATCGCGCGGCAGCTTCATGCGACGGCTAGCACTTCGTCGCGCACCAGGCGCATACGGATCGAGGTGGGCGGAACGGAGTCAAAGTAGAACGCTTGCACCGCTTCCCGGAGATTGGTCCTCAGCTCATCCCAACTGTCGGCCTCGGTGAAGATGCTTTCGCCTAGAGCTTCTGCGGTGAAGCCACCGTCAGCCTCTTGTACGACCTCGAAGATAATTTCTTTCATGCTGTTTGCACCTTTCAATCCACACTCTGGCGTCGCTTCCGTCCCTAGACAATAAATACCACTAAAACCCTGTTGGTGCGCTGTCCAACGCGAGCGGGTGATCGAGTGGCGTACTCATCGGCTTCAGTATGGGAGAAACGGCATGTGCACGATTCGAAAGCGGAGAGGGAACAGAGAATGGAAGTAGCGACCGCATAGCTATCATCTACTCCTGTTCCCTGTTCCCTGTTCCCTGTTTCCTAGTTATCCGTGCACAGCACGTCGTAGTAATAATTGATCGTCACCTTCTTGATCGCCGCCGGCAGCTTGGGCAGCGTCACCGTCTGCTCGGAGGTCGTGGCCCCGTGAATCGCGATCAGCCCCAGCCGCATTACCTTGCCGTCGGCCAGCTCCAGATACAGCGGAACCGCGTTGGCGAACTCCGGCCCTACATTCGATTGCGTCAGCTTGAAGTGCAGCTTCCACCCCTCGCCTTCGGGCGTGGCGTTGCCTTCAAAGTGATACGCCGGCAGATCGGTGCCGTACACATATTCGCGGAAGAACCAATCCATCGTATGATTGCGTTCCAGGTCCATGCTCGGGCTCATGTGCTTTTCCACCATCGCCTTAAAGTCCTCGGTGGTGGCCGGCTTCAGGCGATAGGTGTTCACAAAATCCTGCATCGTGGCCTTGAAGCGCGCGTCGCCCTCCTTGGGCGTCCACATCATCATCCGGATCATGTGCAGAATATACGCGCCCTTGGGATAGACCAGGTTCTGATAGATATCCCAGCCCGCCTTGGGTGTGCTGAGCCGCGAGCCCATCGTTACCGGACCCACGTCAATCGGCCGGAAGCCAAACTGGTTTTTCTCCGTCAGCGCCTTCCGCTCCTGCTTCCAAAAATCGATAAAGTCGTTGGGCTTGGGCCGCGTGAGCTGCAAATAAATCGAGGCCGATGTATTCGCGAAGCCCTCGCTCATCCACTGGTCGCGGTAGCTGCGGAAGCCCACCGTCTGCCCCCACCACTGGTGCGCCACCTCGTGCGGCGTCACGATCTTCCAGTACATGTCTTCGCTGCGCAGGCCGAGCGTGTGCTGTTGTGTCTGGTCGAGAAATCCGCAGACCGGCAGATAAACCATCATCGGCCAGCTCTGCCCGTAGTTGCACGCCGACTGCTGCGTCAGCGCGATATGCGGAAAGGGCAGCGCGCCAAAATAATTGGTGTAAATCTTTACCGCCATCTCGCCCTGGCTCAATTCGCTGGCCAGCATCGGCAGGGTCGAAAGCGAGCCCACGCTGCCTTCTCCGCTGTTGTCTACTTGTTGCGCCACCGCCTCCATAAACGACGGCGGCTGGGTGTTGGCATACGCGTCGATCGTCAACTCTCCGCCCAGCGGCGTGCCGATCTTGGTCTCCTTGGTCTTGAAGTCCCCCAGGCTGAATCCCACCACCGGCAGCGGCGTTTCCGTCTTCCACTCCGTGGTCGTCATTTTGCCGTCAGAGTATTCGTTCACCTTGGTTCCGGTCGCGATCAGTTGCAGAAGCTTCGGCGTGTGAAAGGTCATCTGGTAGGTGGCGTAGTTGCCCAGTCCCTCGGGCGAGCTCGGGTACCAGTTCTCGCGCGCCACGGGATAGTAATTCCCGTTGCCCGTGTTCTGCACCACATCTTTGCCGCCATAGGTGATTTTGAGCGTCGCCGTTTCGCCCTTGTTCAGCGGCTTGGCCAGCACCACCCCAAAGTCGGGATCGTCGTCCTTATTCTCTTGAATCCAGTTCAGCGCTTCGCCTTTGCCCGACTCCACCTGGCTGACCCGCAGCGTCGGATAAAGGTTCAGCGGAACCACCGTCACTCCATCCTGATCGGCGCGTAGCTCAACCGTCGCCACGCTCGTCAAAAAGCCGCTCCGTTCAATGGTTACGTCGAGGCCCTCGTGCAGAATCGTATAGCTGGCGTTATGCTCGTTGCCGTTGGGAATGCTGCCGCCCGCGTACTCGGCCGCGCGATGAAAAGCCAGCGGAAAGCTCGGCCCCCAATCGCTCCAGTTCAGCAGCGCAACCTCTTCCGGCGCCAGATCGCTCACGCCATTCGGATCGTAATTAAAGAACAGATGCGAATGCTCTTTGCCGTGGATCGCCGCCAGAAAATATCCGCCCGGCGCGGGACTGGCTACATCCTGCAGCAGCCGCAAATCGATATTGTCGTGCAACTGTTTGCGCGCGAACTCCTGCAAATTCTGCCCCGCCTTGGCGAAGCCGTTGTCCGGCTGCCCGGCGCCCGCCGAGGCTTTATGCAGCTCGGCCGCCGTTCCATCGGTAAAGCGCAGCACCGCATGGTCAAACTCTTCGTTGAACTCCTCGGTGTGCATCTGGATCGAGAGGTTATGCCGCTCCTCTTTCGTCGGCGGCGTAATGTGCAGGTGCCCCTCGCCCCGGAAAACCGCGCCCGTTATCTTGCCGTTGATCTCGCCATAAAAAGCGAAGCTGCCGCTATGAAAAGTAAAAACCGCGGCATCGCGCTTGATGACGAGATCCTTTACCGTAATCACTTCGCCGCCCGGCAGCAGCCCGCGCAGTTGTTGGTAGTACGCATTCGCGTTGGCCGCCCGCTGCGCCGGCAGCGTAGCCAGGCCGCCTGCAAAAGCGCCAGCTATGGCGCACATCAATGCACATCTCCGAAATCGCATGGGGAGCCTCTTTTGATTGAAACTGAATTGAATGGCTTATGCGTCCACTATAGTGGATTCAATCGATTTTTGAGCGCTCGTTTTTGAGACGCCCACGCGCTATCGCAAAGCCATCGGATGGTGCGACAATCATTGCGCCGGAGCCGCGCTTACATGTACCGCGCTCTGGCTGGAGGAGAATTGCTCGCCATGAAACCTCTTTTCGTTTGTACCGGCCTTCTGCTTGCCGCCGCAACCTTGTTCGCCCAGACGGAGCCACTGCCCGGTATGCCCCCCGGTCCGCCCAAAAGTCCGGCCGCCAAAGAGACCGCAACCATCGCAGGCAAAACCATCACCATTGCCTATAGCTCGCCGCGCGTGCGCGGCCGCCAGGGTCAAATCTTCACCAAAGACGGCCTCGTCGGCCATGAAAAAAACTATCCCGTCTGGCGCGCCGGCGCCAATGCCGCCACCACGCTTGAAACCTCCGCTGAGATCGAAATCGGCGATCTGCATCTGCCCGCGGGTCTCTACACCCTCTATGTCGATCTCTCCGACCCCGCCCAGTGGCTGCTGATCGTTAACAAGAAAACCGGCGTCTGGGGCCTCGATTACGATCCCACCCAAAACCTCGGCAAGGTAAAAATGCTGCTGGCCAAACCCCCTGCGCTGGTCGAGGAGCTCAAGTACACCCTCACCGATACCGGCCAAGGCCAAGGCCTATTGACTCTGGCTTGGGAAAACGTCAGCGCCTCGGTCCCCATCCGCGCGCGCTAGCCGCCTTTTCACCGCTGGTGTAACGGAAATTGCAATGGAAATATGGGTGCCCCATTCTAGCCGCGTTCTTTGCGGCTAGGGTGGGGTGCAAGTCAATCGATGCGCCGATACACCTATTGTGAAAGAGCTCTAGCCGCGTTTTCACATGGGGTAAAGAAAGTGCGGACTTGTACTATCGAGGGTGCCCCCGGTCCCTC
>PMHC01000211.1 GCA_003156495.1 Acidobacteriaceae bacterium | reverse complement strand
CCCTTTTTCGACTATCAGGTTCCCGAGGCCGTGCTCACACTCAAACAAGGCTTCGGTCGGTTGATCCGCTCGCTTGAAGATCGCGGCGTGCTGGTTCTGCTCGATCCGCGCATTCGCTCGCAGCGCTACGGCAAAATTTTTCTCGACTCATTGCCGCCCTACCGCATCAGCTCGAACATCGCCGAGGTGGAGGAGTTCTTCGCCGCGCCGCAGAAGGTTGATTCGTCTGAGAGCACCTCCTCGATTTGAATCTTTTAATGTTCTTCTTATTCTCTCTATATTTCACAGCGCGGATTGATACATGTCTCCTCACAATTCCAATCTGGGCTTTAATCGCCGTTAAAATGCAGAGTTTCACTATCTGACTCCAGTAATTCATCCATACTCCCGATAAACAAGTTGCCGCGCCTTATGGCCGACCGAACTCTGTTGCGCGTTTATCCGGGCCCTCCTCGATCGACATGGTTAGGCCAATTCAACAGCAGAGCGGCAAGTTCCGATTATCGTTCGGGGGTGCTATGCAACTGTTTCGCAATCTTCCCGTGGCGCGCAAATTTCTATGCGCTTTTGGTTTGGTGGGTCTTTTATGCGCCGTTCTGGGCGCGATCGCCTTGGCGGGCATGGCGAAGATCAATCGTTCGACCGATAACTTATCCCGCATTGCCATTCCTTCGGCGCAAGCGATTAACAACATGGGATCAGCGATGCAGATACTGCGCCGCGCCGATATGGGCATTCTGCTTTGCGATAAAGCCGAGTGCGTGAGCAGTTATGTGAAACGGCGTCAGGATGCGGGCGTGAAATTTAGCAACGCGGTGGCCGCCTTTCGCGCCGTTACCACGGATGCGTCGCAACGCGATCTGGTGGAGCAAGCTAGCGCCAACTTCGCCAAATATCAAGAGGCGAGCGACCGCTCCATCTCTCTTTTGTTGGGCGATCAAAAGGCCCAGGCTTCGGCGCAGACCGTCGGCGCCAACGCGTTGCTCTTCCGCCAAGCAGAAGCCGACATGACGAGCGCGGCTACGGCCAACACGCAAGGCAGCAGCCAATTGTGCGCCGCCGCCGCCGACACTTACAAATCAGTGCGGACTTTTGTTGTGCTGGTGATTGTCTTTACTCTGCTGTTGAGTGCCACGGTCGGCTGGATTCTGACTCAAGCTATCGCGCCGCCGCTGCTGCGCGCCGTAACGGTGCTGGACGCGGTGGCCGCCAAGGATCTGACGCAGACCATCGACATTGATCGCGAGGACGAAATCGGCCGCATGGCGACATCGCTGAATACCGCCGTTGCCACCATGCGCAACCTGCTGGCCTCGATGCAGCGCGGCGTCGAGACGGTCAGCAGCGCCGCCACCGAGCTGTCGGCCCGCGCCAGCGAGAGCTCGGCCAACGCGCAATCCCAGTGCGGTGAAACCAGCCAGATTGCCACGGCCACCGAAGAGATGGCCTCGACCATCGCTGAGATTTCGCGCAACGCCGAGCATGCCAACAATTCCAGCCAAAAGGCGGCGCATACCGCCAGCGAAGGTGGCGCCGCCATCGAGCGCACCGCGACGCGCATGCGCGGCATCAGCGAGTTCACCAACAAAACCGTCGAGGAGATGTCGTCGCTGGCCGACCGTTCCGAACAGATTGGCCAAGTCGTCACCACCATTCGCGACATCTCCGATCAAACGAATTTGCTGGCGTTGAATGCCGCCATTGAGGCGCAGCGCGCCGGAGAGCACGGCCGCGGTTTTGCCGTCGTCGCCGGCGAGGTTCGCCATCTGGCCGAACGCACCAAGTCCGCTACCGAGGAGATCTCCTCGACGATCGCCACCATTCAAGCCGAGGTGCGCAAGATTCTCGAGTTGATTGAATCCGGGGAGGCCGGCGTTGCCGCCGGTCTGGAAGAAAGTGAAGCCGCTCTTCGCACGTTGAAGGTAATTGTCGAACTATCTCAAAAATCGGAGCAACAAATCGCCATGATTGCAACCGCATCGACTGAACAAGCTGCTGCCAGCAAAGAGATCAGCCACTCGATCGAAAACATTTGCAAGGTCTCTACGAGCGTTTCCTCGGCTGCCGAGGAGACCAAACAAGCCAGTGAGCAATTGTCCTCTCTGGCCGCCGAACTTACCGGAGAAATCGACAGCTTCGTCATTTCCGACGACGATGCCACGCGCGCCGGCCAGGCACGGCGGCACTCCGGCGGCTATTTAGCCAGTCGCGCCGCCGCCGTATTGCTGATGCTTTGCGCGAGCTTCTTTGCTCTTCAGCCACGCGCCGTTCGCGCGCAGCAGAGTACCGCTGCCGCTCCGGGCGCGCAAACCGACAGCGAGATCAAGGCCCAGCTCGAACAGGCGCAGCAACTGCTTCGCCAGCAGGCCGAGCAGCTTCGGATCATGCAGCAGGAGGTTGAGCGCCAGGGCAAGCAGATTGAAGCGCTGAGCCATGCCTCCGCTCCGGAGGCATCGGCGGCCAGTAAGCCGGCTTCGCCCGATGCCGCGCAGGACGCTGCCCGGTTGCAAGCCGCCGCAACGGCTTTGCGCACTACGCCAACACCTGCCGCCCGTTTGGCCGCGGCGCAAAAAGATCAGCCGCCCCAACCCGCCGGCGATCTTTTCTTCCGCCTGGGTAACGCCACGGTTACGCCGCTGGGCTGGGTGGACTTCACCGCGATCTATCGCACGACGGCGGTGGGCAGCGGCATGGGCACCAGCTTTCAATCGATTCCGTACAACAACACGGTTACGGGCGGCATGAGCGAAACGCGCTTCTCGGCGCAATCCTCGCGCATGGGCGTGAGATTTGACGAGACGGTCGGCAAGGCAAAGGCGCTCGGGTACGTCGAGCTGGATTTCAACGGCTACCTGCCGGGTAACGCTTATGTAAGCACGAATAGCAATACGCTGCGCATGCGCGTCTTCTATGCCAATCTCAGATACAACAAGTGGGACATTCTGGGCGGCCAGCAGTGGTCGCTGCTGACGCCCACGCGCAAAAGCATTACGCCCTACGTTTCCGATGTGTTCTCGACATTCCAT
>PMHC01000256.1 GCA_003156495.1 Acidobacteriaceae bacterium | reverse complement strand
TCGGTCGGCCTGCGCGACTACTGTGTTTACCTCGAAGGCAACGGCGCTGGCGATCCGCTTTTTTTGCAAATTAAGGAAGAAGTCGCCTCGGCCTACGCGCCCTATCTGCCCGGAACTCGTCTCGTTGCACATCAAGGCCGGCGCGTCGCCGAGGGGCAGCGCGCCATGCAGATGCAGTCGGACCCATTCCTTGGCTGGACCGAGATCGGCGCGCGCCAGTATCTCGTTCGCCAACTCAACGACCACAAAGGGTCAATCGAAATCGCAGATCTGGCCGGGACGGGATTGCGCGCCTACGCCGAAGTTTGCGGCGAACTGCTTGCCCGCGGACATGCGCGCTCGGGCGACGTGATCGCGATTACCGGCTACATCGGCCAGGGAAGCGGCTTTGCCGAGGCCATAGCCTCCTTTGGCGCGGCCTACGCCGATCAAACGGAAAAAGACTGGGAGGCGCTGCGGCAATCGGCGAAGGCGAAAAAGTCAGCTTCCAGCTATTAGCTTTCAGCCTCTAGCCCGATGTTTGGAACGCGGCTTAGGGGCTAGGGACGCAGATAAATGTCGTAGCCGCGCAACTGTTCGGTCAGCGTGAATTCAGCCATCAGCGCGTCGAGAGTCGCCGCGCGCTCCGGCGTCGGGTCTTCTTTAATCTGCAAATTGCGTTTGACGATCAGCCAGCGAATTCCATGCGCGCGGGCCTGCGCCGCGACCTCAGCGGGCGAATAAGGCAGCGTGGCCGGATCGAAGAGCGTGACCGGAAAGCGCGGCGCGCGGCCGCTAGCGAAGAAAAACGGCTCCTCGCCGGGCAGTAGAAGCACGCCGTCACTCGAAGGAATCTTGGCCTCGGCGTAGCGCAGCAACTCGTCGAATTCGCTTAAGAAGGGCCCCGGCGTCGCCATGCCGGCCAGCGCGGGCGTGGCCGAGCGGGCCGGCGGCGCGTCGGGCAACTGCGCGTAGCTGAGCCGTTCTTCGCTGACGATGTAAAAGCCGCCGCAAATCAGCAGCGTTGCAGAAACCAGCGCCGCCGCGGCTGGAGAAAACCATCGCGGCCTCGAGCGACGGGCGAGAAATTCTTCGAGCGCGGCCAGCAGTTCCGCCGCCAACAATACAAACAGCGGCCAGATGGCGTAGGTCGAACCCCAAAGCTGTTGCGACAAAAACGCGCCGTGAATCGTGGCCAGCAAAATCAGCGGCAGCCATGCAAGCAAGCCCGGCTTGCGCCGTAGCAGATTCGCCGCGGCCAGCACAGCCGCCAGCGAAAGCAGCAGCGGCCATAGCGACAGCAGCGCATCGCTACGCTCGTCGGCATCCTCGTAAATTGCCAGCGCGGCCAGCGCGAAGAGAAATGGCGCGGATAGCAGCGCGAAGGCCGCGATAGAAATCCAGTGCGCGAGCGCGGGTTTTTTTTTGCCGCCAACTACAAGCAAGCCCATCGCCGCCGCGATGCACGGCAGCGTCCACAAAAGCGCTGGATCGCGGTAGATATTCAAAATCGCACTTAGGCCGGGCAGCCGCCGCGCGGCGGCAAAGCCGATTGTCCAATGCAGGTAATTGCCAAGCCCCACGGTCCAGTGCAGCGCTAGCAGCGCGGCAGCCAATGCCACGGCAGCGCCGGCCAGCACAGGCCAAAGCGCGCGGCGATTGCCGGATTCACCGGTATGATCGATCGCCAGCGTGAGCGCAACCGCGCCGACTGCCGCCGCTAGAAACGGCAGGCCGATATTCTGCTTAAAAAAAAGCGGCACAATCAGCGCCACGCCGGCTGCGAATCCGCTTGCCTTGTTCCTATCCGCCCG
This sequence comes from Acidobacteriaceae bacterium, assembly GCA_003156495.1. Taxonomy (GTDB): domain Bacteria; phylum Acidobacteriota; class Terriglobia; order Terriglobales; family Acidobacteriaceae; genus Telmatobacter. The sequence goes on along the minus strand of PMHC01000256.1, from coordinate 1,780 downwards.
CAGCAGCAGCCAAAGCGCCGCCAGAAGACAAAAAACGCAGTCGCAGTCGTATTCCGGGTGCGGCAGGATGCAGTAAATCCCCAGCAAAGTAAGCGGCGCGGCTAGCAACAACGAGGCGCTCCAGGCCGCCGCCGCGCGCCCGCGCAACAGACGGAGCGCGATTCGCCAGGTCAGCACAGTGCTCGCACCACCCAGGGCGGCCACGTAGAGCACATGGTGAAAATAGACGCGGCCGGTGAGACGGATGATTGCGGCCTGAATAAGAAAGGTGAGTGGCGCGTGCGCGAAAGGAAAGTCGCGATAGGGAATCTGCCCGGCGGCGATGCGCGCGGCGCTATCAAGCACGTAGCCTAGATCCCACAGGATTGCGGCGTGCGCGTTTTGCCAAAGCACGACGGCGCTCGTCGTGGCAAACAGAGCAGCAGCCGCGATCCAGTCGCGTGGCCTCCAGTGCACCCCGGACTCTGTTTCTACCATCCGCGACGATAGTAGTAGGCGTAGTAGGGCGCCGAGCAGATCGACATCAAAAAGGCGACGAACCAGCCGATGATCGTCCAGCCAAGAAAAATATTGATGAGCAAAATGGCCGTGGAGTTATGCGTATGCCGCGCGGCCGCGACGATGGCGGGGAGGAAGTAGAGTCCGAAGAAGAAGATCAGAAAGTGCATACAAACTCCTGCGGGGGGGGGCTTCAATCACTACGCAGAGTGTACCGCGCGGGTTCCTGGTTTTCCCAGGTTTTTTCGCCGTAATTAGTGCCACCCGGCCGCCTTGCGCGCTTACTGAGAGCGAAGATTTCGTTTGAGGCCGCACGGCGTTTCCACCTTCCCTCTACAATGAAGCGGTATGCCGACTGCCGTTCGATCTCACGCCAAAATCAACCTGGGCCTCACGCTCGGCCCCGCGCGCGGGGACGGCTTTCATGGGCTGGCCACCGTCTACCAAACGCTGGAAGTCCACGACATTGTTACGGTTACGGTGCGTCCCGCGCAGGCTACGGCGCTGCGGATGAGCTCGAACGACGCGCGCGTTCCCACCGACGAGCGAAACACCGCCTGGAAGATGGCCGCATTGGCGCTGGAAGCGCTGAAAGTTACGGCTGAAGTCGAGATCCACATCGAAAAGTGGCTCCCCGTGCAGGGGGGCCTGGGCGCAGGCTCGGGCAATGCCGTGGCGGCGTTGATTGGGATTGAGAAAGAGCTGGAAAAACAGGGACTAGGGAACAGGGAACAGGGAACAGAAAGCGACTGGGATAAGAAAAAGCTGGAGTTGGCCGCCAAAGTCGGCTCCGATGTACCGCTGTTTCTAGTGGGCGGAACGGTCCTGGGGCTGGATCGCGGACAGATGGTCGAGCCGCTGCCCGAGATCGAACCGCTCTGGTGCGCAATTGCCGTGCCGGGAATTGGAGTTTCAACCCCGCAGGCCTACCGCGACTGGGACGCTCTGTGCATCGCCGAAGGTTTGACCGCCGAGGTCGCCGCGGGTAGACTAGAGAAGTTGAGCCGCGCCTATGGCAAGGCCTTTCGGGAAGCGATTCCAGAAGGCTGGTCTGGAGCAGGCTCTTCCGGTGTCCTCTCCGCGGGAGAAGACCTGGCCGGACCACAGGAGTCCGCGCTTGTCCGCACCGGGATCACGAGCTGGATCGAGAACGACTTTGAACGCGTCGTCTTTCCCCAGCATCCCTCCCTTGCAGAGATCAAGCGCATACTTTTGGGTTTTGGTACACCGGAGGCAGCCCTCCATGCCTCGCTGTCCGGCTCCGGTTCGGCGCTCTTCGGGT
>PMHC01000031.1:566-10147 GCA_003156495.1 Acidobacteriaceae bacterium | reverse complement strand
TAGCTTTTGGGGACCGGGGATGACTGCCAGTTTTCTCGTCAATTGATGCCAGGCTCTCTCGATTCCGATGTCAAGCCATCAAAGGCGAGGGCCCGCAGGCGCCCCAAAGGGTTAGAACTCCTCCTAATATCAAGGCCACCCGCCAGGAAGGAATATACGGAATGATGGAATTATCAACCGGATGCTACAGATGCAGAGCGATCGCTATCCTCTTGCCTATCCTTGTCCTGATAGGGGCAGCCATGCCGCTCGCCGCGCAGAGTTCTAGCAAGGGGCAAAGGGCTCCGCTTCAAAATCATCCGCAGGCAAACAAGAATTTCAAATTCGAGGTAATTTCCATCCGGCCGGACAAATCAGGGACCGGCTCTTACGGAAACTACATGATGTTGTACGGCCCCTCTCCGGTCGGCTACAGGGGAAACACTAATCTTGCATCGCTGATCGAGTTTGCGTATGGCGCGAGAAACGTCACGAAGATATCGGGCCTTCCTTCGTGGGCAAGGCAAGACCTATATGAGATCAATGCACGAGTGGCCCCTTCTGATATCCCTGCGTGGAGGTCTTAAGGAAATAAGAACGAACTGCTGCGGGCAGCATTGCGGTCTGCTCTGCAAGAGCGGTGCAAGTTAGAGACGGCCGTAAAGAATACCGAGATAGCTTATCAGAATATCGTGATTGGAAAGCATGGAGCGAAACTAACACCAACAAAAACGCCGAATACAGATAAGTTAAAAGGGCGAGTTATGTATCTTGAAGATAATGGGGCGGCCATTCTTGAAAATAACCGCAGGCATTATGTCAATGTAACGTTGGACGCGCTCATCCATTCACTATCATCAAGCCGAATTCACTATCAAAACAAAACAGGAATCGCGGGACATTATGATTTCGATCTTCCCATACCTTTTCAAGGTGAAGAATCGGTAGAGACATACGACATGGAGGTTCGAAGCGGACTAAAAGCAATGGGTCTTGAGGTGCGATCAGGAAAGGGACCGGCCTACGAGATTCAGATCCTTTACATCGAAAGGCCGAGTGCGAATTAATCGATGGGGCTTCACAGGTTGCGGAAAAACTCCTGATTTCCCCCTTGGTCTGTTTCTCCAACGAAAAATTCGCCGTTCTAGGCCGTTTTACCCGTCACCAGACACACTTTGGCCCTAACAGGCCAGCGCTTCAAGCAGGATCAGTCTCCGCATACGCACCAAGTTGTAGGCTGCGATGATCAGCCGGTAGAACCAACCCACCCGCTTGAGCCAGCGCAACTTCACCTGATGCAACGGGCGGTCCAGCAACACCCGCGCCTTTTCGCGCTCGGCCACCGTGGCGGCAAGACTCGCGCCACCACCAACCCATTGCGGTTCTCTGTCAGCGCATGGCCCTGGTAGGCAGGTACCGACTTGTCCGCCGTGGCCTTCTTGTACAAACGCGCATCCGCATCGGTCGTCGACTGCACCTTGTCCCGCAAAAGCACCTCGCCCTTGTGCCCGCTGCCAGAGCCAGGCTTAGGAGGATCGGACTTCTCCTTGAAGCTGCGTGCCGCAGCCCAGGCCAGAATTAGCCTGCCATCCACCGTGAAATGTTCCTCGCTTAACAAGTCGTGCGTGCGCGTTTCGACCAGCACAGACTCCAATAACTTCTGACTGATCTCGCCGGCAATACCGGCTAGGCGGTGGCGGTCTTCGATCGCTTGGAGATTCCCTTCTGTTCTCGCCCATCCCTTTGCAGGCATTGGCAAGCCCGAGCCGCTGCGGCACGAATATGCCGGTTGTTGGAGTCGGCGCATTACGCGAGAGCACCGGCTAGTCTATTGCGTGACCGACGATCGAATCGACTTTCTGCAAGCACGTTATTACTACAAGTAAGTTCCCAAACGCCGACGGCCGATCCAAGCGGATCGGCCTTTGTGTCTTTCCGCGAAAAATCTACAGGCTCTCGGGCACCGCAAGTTTGATGGCCGCGCCAGCCCGCCAAACGGTGATCGTGGTAACCGCGCCCGATTGCAGCTTCTGCTTGAACTCCTGCATGCCGCTGACCCTGGCGCCGTTCAGCTCGACGATGATGTCGCCGGCCTGTATCTTCATGCTCTCGGCCAGACCGCCCTTGTCGACGCTTTCCACCAGCACGCCGTAGGTCTCCGGTAGTTTGGCCGCGTGGGCGTCCTCGTCGCTGGCGTTGTGGGCGCGGATGCCCAACTTGATGCTGGCCGGTGGCGCTTCCGCGGGCGCGGCGGCTTGCGGCGATGCCACGGGGCGCGCGGCCAATGCCGCGGCGTTAATCAGCAACCGCTGCGCGGCTTCTTGCGTGAAGGCCGGCTTGATCTCGACTTCGAACTTGATCGGCGCGCCGTCGCGTAGCGCATCGATATGCACGGTGCAGCCCTCGGGGTGCGCCTTGAGGCATTTGGCGGCCATTTCGCCGTAAATGTTCTGGTGATAGGGCACGCCCTCCATGGCGGTTAAAATGTCGCCGGAATGGATGCCGGCCTTGTCGCCCGGAGTGCCCGGATCGATGGCCATCACACGGCGCGCGTCGCCAACCTTGAGCTTCTTCATCTCTTTGTTCGAAGGTGTTTCCCAGGCCATGTCGACAACGGCCACATCCGTGTTGCCGCCGGCCACCGCCAGCGTCAGCAGCGCATCCATCAGCATGTGGTCCTGCGGTATGTCGGGCGTCGTCAGCATCTCGCAGGCATTGCTGATCGTACAAACGTACACGAATCCGTCGGCGTAGCGCAGCGAGCTCAACTGCGCGTAGAGAAGGCTGACGTTCGCGCTGTAGTGGTAATTGTTCGTGACCGGCGCGTTGTAGCCGCCGTTCCAGGTCCAGAAATACTGGTTATGAACCGTAGACCCCGACTCGGAAAAGAACATCTGCACGCCGCTGCTGCTTACGTTGACCCGATCGGCGCCGTTGTAGCTGCCGTAGCGAATGTGCGGGGCTAGAAACTGAATCTTTTCCGCTGCATCGCTGATCGAAGGCAACAGCTGCGGCACGTAGTAGGTGGGCGGATGCTTGACCGGGAAGACGGGCTTTTTCTCTGCCCCGGCGGCGGTTGCAAATGTCAGAAAAAGAATGGTGGGCAATACGAGCAGGCGCGGCTGCGGCAACATCGCTGTACCTCTTCTTGGGCGGCGCGCTTTTCGCGCCGGGGTCGGGGCTGGCGGCAAGCCGCGCGGCCGTAAAATGGCCCTGCGAGCAACTTCCCTGCTTACCTGAAAAAGCGGCTCGCGACAGAGTAGCTCGAATCGACCGGCAGTATACCCCACCGATAAGAACAGGAGCAACAGTATTTGCGCCCGGTTTTTGCGCAGGCTTTTTGCCGCTTTCGCCTTTACACCCCTTCCCGCCGCCTGCAAAACTGGAGTGTGGACACTCAGACCATCGTTATTCTCGATTTCGGCTCGCAGTATACGCAGCTGATTGCGCGGCGCATCCGCGAACAGAACGTTTTTTCCGTGGTGCTGCCCTGCACGGCGCCGCTCGCCGCCATTCAGGCCTATCATCCCGCCGGACTGGTTCTTTCGGGCGGACCTTCGTCGGTTTACGATGCCGACGCGCCGGCCGCCGACCCGCGGGTGCTCGAGCTGGGCGTGCCCACGCTCGGCGTCTGCTACGGACTGCACTTCATCGTGCATCACATGGGCGGCCGGGTTCGTTCGGCCGCCAAACGCGAGTACGGCCATGCGGAAGTCACCATTGAAGACCCTTCGACGCCGCTCTTTGCCGGCCTGCCCTCATCGATTCAGGTTTGGATGAGCCACGGCGACGAGGCCGAGCAACTGCCCCAGGGCTTCCATCGCATTGCCGTCACTTCGAATGCGCTGGCCGGTATCGCCAACGAAGAGAAAAAAATTTGGGCCGTGCAGTTCCACCCCGAGGTGCACCACACACCGCTCGGGCCGCAACTGATCTCGAACTTTCTTAAAATTTGCGACGCGCGCGGCGACTGGACCCCGGCGCGCTTTATCGAAAGCACCGTGGCCTCGGTCCGCGAAAAGGTCGGCGCGGGGCACGTGATCTGCGGACTGTCGGGCGGCGTTGATTCCTCGGTGGCCGCAGTGCTCGTGCATAAAGCCATTGGCGACCGGCTCACCTGCATCTTCGTCAACAACGGCGTGTTGCGCAAAAATGAGTTTGAGAGCGTGCAGAAGCATCTGCGCGACAAGCTGGGATTGAATATCGTGGCCGTCGACTCGAGCGAGCGCTTTTTGAGCAAACTCGCCGGGGTTACCGAACCCGAGAAGAAGAGAAAGATTATCGGTAACGAATTCATCGCTGTTTTTGACGACGAGGCCAACCGCATCGCGCAGAAGAGCGGTGGTGTGGACTGGCTGGTGCAGGGTACGCTCTATCCCGACGTGATCGAGTCGTCGAGCGTCAAGGGCCCGAGCCAGACTATCAAGAGCCACCATAACGTGGGCGGGCTGCCCGAGCGGATGAAGCTCAAGCTGATTGAACCGCTGCGCGATCTCTTCAAAGACGAGGTCCGGCGCATCGGCCGCGACCTGGGGATGCCGGAGGATATTCTTGGCCGCCAGCCCTTCCCCGGCCCCGGCCTGGCCGTGCGCATTCTCGGCGAGGTGACGCCGGAGCGCGTGGCGCTGCTGCAATCGGCCGACGAAATCGTCGTTAGCGAAATCAAGGCCGCCGGGCTTTACAACAAAATCTGGCAGAGCTTCGCGGTGCTGCTGCCGGTGATGAGCGTGGGCGTGATGGGCGACCAGCGCACCTATGCTTATACCTGCGCCATCCGCGCCGTGCATTCCGAAGACGGCATGACCGCCGATTGGGTCGAGCTGCCCGCCGAACTGCTCAAACGCATCTCCGGCCGCATCGTCAACGAGGTGCGTGGAATCAACCGCGTGGTTTATGACATTACGAGTAAGCCGCCAGGCACCATCGAGTGGGAGTAGCTGGCCGCTACAGGCGGGCGCGGCCTTCGGCCGCAAAAAACGCTAAACAATAAAACAATGGCGCGCAACGAACACCTTCGCTGCGCGCCATTTTGTCTATCTAGGGGCCGGGTGGTCCCGGTCCCTAGCTTTCGGGGACCGGGGAGGGCAGCGTTTTTCTCCTTATGGGCATAAAGATGAAAATCTGCCATAATATCCATGGAGTGGCAAACTATGACAGAAACGGTAGTTTTAGGCGAAAGTGGCAGAATCGTCCTTCCTGCGTCCATCCGCAAGGAATTTGGCATGAAGCCGGGCGAGCGTCTGACGGTGACAAGCGAAAACGGCGCCATTAAAATCTTGAGTCGCGAGATGGCTTTGGAGAGCATCCGCGCCGGAATCGTTAAAAAGCGTGGCAGCCTCAAGGGCATTCTGGAGAATTTTCTAGCCGAACGTCATGAGGAAGCCACCCGTGAAGCCCGCAAATAACCTCGTTCTGGATTCGTCGGCGGTTCTGGCCTGGATTTTGAAGGAGCCGGGTGGAGAGCGGGTGAATGTGCTACTGGCGCAGGTGGCCGCTGGCAAAGCGTTTTGCGCGGCCATAAGCTCGGTGAACTGGTGTGAGGTTCTTACCCGGCTCTTTCGGGATAATTCGTCGATGACGGCGCAGGAGTTGGATGCATTGCTCGCGGGAGTGGAACTGGTCCCGCTGGGCAGAGTGGAGGCGGAGATGGCTGCCGAGTACTCCCGCTTCTATCCCGAACTTTCGCTCGGCGATCGGGTCTGTCTCGCCCTCGCCTATACCCGCAAGGCCACGGCCTGGACCACCGACAAAATCTGGGCACGCGCTAAAGTCGGCGTGCCAATCGAAATTTTGCGCTAGCCGCCGCCGGCTTGGCCGCTGTAATCCCCGGTCTGCCCCATTTCGGGAGGGTTGAATCACCGAAGCCTGCGCGTGGTTTTCCATTTTGAAATGCGCGTCGGGCCGCGTCGGCACGTGCAATCTGGCTTCTGCTAGAGTGAGGATGACGACGAGATAAAGGAGAGATTTTTATGAGCGGTTTAGAGATAAATTTAGCGCCGTTTCGCATCGATCCGAGCTTTAGCGAGCGCGTTTGGGGGTATCGCGATCTGCGACCCTGGTATGACTGCGTCGCCGAGGGCGATCCGGTGGGTGAGGTCTGTATGACCGGCGACGATTGTCTGGTGGCGAGCGGACCATACGCCGGCAAGCGGCTGGCGGAGGTTTTTGCCGAAGCGCACGAGGCGCTGCTGGGGGCGGGCGTACCGACAGCCGAGTCGCCGCTGCTGTTGAAGGTGCTGTTCGCGCAACAAAAGCTCAGCGTGCAGGTGCATCCCGATGACCGGATGGCGCAAAAGTACGGCGCGCCGCGCGGCAAAACGGAGTGCTGGTACGCGCTTGACGCCAAGCCGGGCGCCGAGGTGGCGCTGGGGTTGAAGCCCGATACGACACTCGATCAGGTGGAGAAGGGAATTCATGATGGACGGCTCGAGTCTTACCTGAATGTGCTGCCAGTGGCCAAGGGCGAAATGCTTTTTGTGGATGCCGGCACGGTGCACGCGATCTGGCCGGGCGCGATTTTGCTCGAGACGCAGCAGAACTGCGATTTGACCTACCGGATGTACGACTACGGGCGGGGACGCGAGCTGCACATCGAAAAATCTCTTGAGGCGACGCGGCTGAGAACGCGGGCCGGCAAAGTTGCGCCGCAGCGATTGGTCGATCGTTCGGTGCTGCTTGATTCGGCCTATTTCCGCATCGAGCGGCTGGCGGTCGATGGCCGCCGAACGAGCGAGAGCTTGCGCGGCGTCGAAGGCAAACGCAGCCTGGCCTATCTGTTTGCTGCTTCCGGGGCGGGCCGGATCGCCGGCGCGGGCTTCGATCCAGTCGAGCTGCCGCCGCGCGGCGTGGTGGCCATTCCCGCTTCGTCGCCCGAATTCGCGATCGAAAATGTGGGTGGAGAAACGCTCGATCTGATCCGCATTGTGCCCAATTGGCCGGGAAAAGCGGCATAGTCGCCGTTTCTTAACGGAAAATCTGGAACAAGAAACTCGGGGGTCTTGCGCAACGAATGTGCGCGAGGCCCTTGCCATCTAGCGGGGCTGATCGTGCAGAATCATAATTGACATGAGTATTCGATTCGCAATTCCCTCCGATCTTCGCGGCGCCGCCGATGCGGCCGTCGCCGACTGGCAAGCTAACCGCAAAATCGAGCGTTTCTGGCAGAAGGATTCGAGTCTGTGGACGAGCGCGGGCGAGGAGCGGTGGCTGGGCTGGATCAACATTGTCGAGCGGCAGCAGAAAGACGCGGCTTCATTTGCCGCGCTGGCCGCCGACGTAAAGGCCGCCGGCTTCAAGTCGGTGCTGCTGCTGGGCATGGGCGGATCGAGCCTCTGCCCTGAAGTGCTGGCCGAGACCTTCGGACCGCAACCGGGCTTCCCGGTGCTACATATCGTCGACTCGACCGATCCGGCGCAGGTGAAGGCCGCCCGCGAGCGGGTGAATCTGGCTGAGACGCTGGCCGTGGTGGCCAGCAAATCCGGCTCGACGCTCGAGCCGAACATCCTGAAGCAGTATTTCTTTGAAGAAATGAAAAAGGCCGTGGGCGCGGGCAAGGCCGGCGACCACTTTATCGCCGTGACCGATCCCGGCTCGAAGATGGAGATGGTGGCCAAGACCGATGGCTTCCGGCGAATCTTCTATGGCGATCCGCAGATCGGCGGTCGCTACTCGGCGCTGTCGAACTTCGGCGTGGTAGCCGCCACGGTGGCAGGCCTCGATACGAACCGGCTGCTGGCCGAGGCAGCCAAGGCCGTTTTGAGCGCGCATGAGCCGGTCGAGAACAATCCGGCGGTGCGGCTGGGCGCGCTGATGGGCGCGGCGGCCAACGCCGGGCGCGACAAAATTACGATCTTTACTTCGCCGGAGATTTACGATCTGGGTGCGTGGCTCGAACAGTTGATTGCCGAGTCGACCGGCAAGCTGGGCAAGGGAATTACGCCGGTGGATCGCGAGACGATCGGCGGCGCGGAGCTTTACGGCAAAGACCGCATCTTTGTTTATGTGCGGTTGCAGAACACCGCCGACGCAAGCCAGGACGCCAAGGTCGCCGCGATCGAGGCCGCCGGCCATCCGGTGGTTCGCATCGAGCTGGCCGATCGCTACGAGATCTTCGGCCAGTTCTTCACCTGGGAGGTGGCGACGGCCGTTGCCGGCTCGGTGATGGGCATTAACCCCTTCGACCAGCCGGATGTGGAGTCGGCCAAGGTGGAAACCCGCGCGCTGACCGCCGCGTACGAAAAGAGCGGCAAGCTGCCCGCCAGCACTCCGTTTCTGGTTGATGGCGGCATCGCGCTCTACGCCGCCGATGCCTATGCGGCCAAGCTCAAGGCTGGCACTACGCTGGCCGGCGTGCTGCGCGCGCATCTCAGTCAGTTGCAGGCCGGTGACTATTTCGCCACGGTGGCTTTTTTGCCTATGTTCAAGGAGCACGAGGCGGCGATTCAGGGCTTCCGGCACAAGGTGCGCGAGGCCAAGCGCGTGGCCACCTGCCTGGGCTTCGGACCGCGCTTTTTGCACTCCACCGGTCAGGATTACAAGGGTGGGCCGAACACGGGCGTTTTCTTGCAGATTACTGCCGATCATGCGGTGGACGTGGCGATTCCCGACCAGAAGTACAGCTTTGGCGTGGTGATCGACGCACAGGCGGCGGGCGATCTGGCGGTGCTTGAAGCGCGCGGCCGTCGCGCGTTGCGGGTGCACTTGGGCGCGGACGTGGCGGCGGGCTTGAAAACGTTGGCCGCGGCCTTCGACGAAGCGCTGAAGTAGGAAACTTTTTGTCTCTCGCGGGGTCTCTATCTGTAACAGCCTCCGGTTGTACCCGTCTAATAAGATGAGCCGGAGAAACGGGTTCTCGCTCTTGTGCGCCGGCGGCAAAAAACGCGGGCGCGCGAGGGCGGGCGTAGAGGAGAGATAAAAATGAATCGTACCTTGACGAAAAAGGGCTTCTTTGAGCTCATGGCATGGGCCGGGGCGGCTGTGCTGTGCATCGCGGCGGGTCTGTCGCAGGCTGCGGCGCAATCTCAAGGTCAGCGCACCGACGGCCAGATCGAGATGGATGTGGTTCATGCGCTCGACGGATCGCAGGCCCTCAAGAACGACCTGATCACGGCCGCGACCATCCAGGGTGAGGTTACGCTGTCGGGAACGGTGTCGAGCGCGGCCTCCAGCGAACTGGCGGAATCGATCGCCGGCCATGTGGCGGGCGTTTCCAAGGTGCACAACAACCTGACGGTCGGCAATCCGCAGGATGCGGCAGCGGGCGACCAGAATGCGCAGCAGATGCAGCCGGACGACGCAGGAGCGCCCCCGCCGGACAATGCCCCATCCGCGGCAGGCCCGGATCAGCCGGTGGGACCGTATCCCCCGGCGCGGCCTCAGTATTCACCTGCTCTACCGCCCCAGTCTCAATATGGCCAGGCTCCGCCACCACCGCCGGCACCGGCCTATGAAACGCCCAAAGGCCCTGTGACCATAGGCCAGGGAACCCTGTTGCAGTTGCGGACCAACGAAGCCGTGGGCACTAAAAAGGCTCAGGACGGACAGCCCGTTCAGTTCACGGTCATTCAGGACGTGGCTGTAGGCGGTGTGCTGGCCATTCCGCG
>PMHC01000031.1:0-501 GCA_003156495.1 Acidobacteriaceae bacterium | reverse complement strand
GCGCGGGAGCGGGCGTAGCCGCAGGCACGGCGGCTTCCGCGGCTTCTTCGGGACCGGGTATCTGGATCCCTGCGGAAGCCCTGGTCACCTTCCATCTGAAGACGCCGGTCACAGTCAATCCGGTGAGTGCGCAGGAAGCGGCACGGTTGGCTCAGGGGTTGTATCGTGGTGGGCCTTCACTCTACCGGCGCGGCTACTACCCTTATGGACCCTATGGCGGTGGCGCTTACGCCGCGGCCGGACCGTATTATGCTTATCCTCCGGTCTACTACCGTCCGTACTNNTGGGTATTACTACTGGCGGTGAGAAGAGCAGTGAACTAGTGAAGAAGTGAACGCGGGCATCCTGGTTTCCTGGGGTGCCCGCGTTGTTTTTGGGGGCCGAATTCCCGGCGCAGAAGACGGTCGGACCGGATGGAGTACACACGAAATAGCCCCAGGAATGGTGCAAACTGGCGGTTTCTCCGACGGGAGGGTATACGTAACTCCTTTGTTATCTTCG
>PMHC01000119.1 GCA_003156495.1 Acidobacteriaceae bacterium | reverse complement strand
ATCGCCACGCTGACGGCGCTGGCGGCTTTGTTTGTCGCGCATTTGATCTGGCCGGGTCCGGATGTAGCGCCGATGATCTTCGGCGTGCTGTGCCTGGGGCTACTGCTCTATTGCACCTTCGCCAGTTCGGTCGAAGAGGTAATCGCCAACTCCTCGGCGGCGATTTTTTGTTTGTTTTATGCGGGGCTGACGATGCTGGCGCTGCCGGCTCTCAGGGAGTCTCCCTATGGCTCCTCTTCGGTGTTGCTGTTTCTCTTCTGCGTGGTTTGGATGGGCGACTCGGCGGCCTATTACGTGGGGCGCAAATGGGGCCGGCACAAAATGGTTCCCAAACTAAGCCCCGGCAAAAGTTGGGAAGGCGCGGCGGCCTCGGCGGCCGGGAGCATGTTGATTGCCGCGGGATTGGTTGGCCTGGCGGCGCTGATGCAGGAGCCGTGGAACGCGCCGGTTTTGAATTGGATGGAGCGGGTTTGGCCCTCGACGGTGCTGCTGTACCCCGATGAGCTGTGGTACTGGCTGCTGCTGGCGGTAGTTGTGAACGCGGCCGGCCAGGTGGGCGATCTGGCCGAGTCGGCGCTGAAACGCTCGGCCGGCGTAAAAGATTCGGGCGACCTGCTACCCGGCCACGGCGGCGTTCTGGACCGCATCGACGCGCTGCTGGTGGCCGCGCCGGTGCTCTGGTACGCGCAGGTGATTCATCTAAGGTTTTAAGATAGCTATTAGCTGAAAAGCGGTCAGTTCTCAGCTATCAGTCTTCAGCTCATCCCGGCGCGTAAGCGATTCAGACTGTCCTCGATTTTTTTCGGTACAATCTCGCGGGCTGGTAGCTGATCACTGATCACTGAAAGCTGAGAGCCAGCAGCTAAAAGCTAGGAGCTACTTTGAAACATCTCGCTATTCTCGGTTCCACCGGTTCCATCGGACAAAGCACGCTTTCGATCGTCGAGCAGTTCCCAGAGCGGTACGCGGTGGCGGCGTTGGCCGCCGGCCACAATATCGACGAAACCTTTAAGCAGGCGGTGCGCTGGCGGCCGAAGATCGTCTCGCTGGCGACCGAGGAGCTGGCCGGGGAGTTGGCCGCGCGGCTGAAGAAGGCCGGCGTTACGGGAATCGAAGTGGTGCACGGAACCGAGGGCACGATTGCCTGCGTGATGCTGCCCGAAACGGATTTTGTGGTTTCGGCGATTGTGGGCGTGTCGGGGCTGGAGGCGACCTACCAGGCGATTCTGGCGGGCAAGCCGCTGGGCTTGGCCAACAAGGAATGCATGGTGGCGGCCGGCGAAATTTTGACCCGCGCGGCGCGTGAGCGCAAGGTGCCGATTTTGCCCATCGACAGCGAACACAACGCGGTGCACCAGTGCCTGCGCGTGGGCCAGCATAACGAAGTGAAATATATCTGGCTGACGGCTTCGGGCGGGCCATTCCGGCAGACGCCGATTGAGAAGTTCGAAAGCATTACGCCCGAGCAGGCGCTCAAGCATCCAACCTGGGTGATGGGCCGGCGAATCACGATCGATTCGGCCTCGATGCTGAACAAGGGGCTGGAGGTGATCGAAGCCTGCCGGCTCTTCGACGTGACGGCCAAACAGGTGCGTGTGACGGTCCATCCGCAATCGACTGTGCATTCGCTGGTAGAGTACGTTGACGGCTCGATTTTGGCGCAAATTTCGGTAACCGACATGCGGCTGCCGATTTTGTACGCGCTGGCTTACCCAGAGCGGCCGGCCTCGAATTTAACCTTCGATCTGGCGACATTGTCGCATCTGGAATTCGAGCAGCCGGATCTGGAGCGTTTCCCCTGCCTGCGGCTGGCTTACGAGGCGGCGGAAAAGGGCGGAGCGCACTGCATCGCGCTGAACGCGGCCGACGAAGTAGCGGTCGCGGCATTTCTCGACCACCGTACATCGTTTATGGGCATTCCGCGTACAATTGAAAAAGTGCTCGCCGCCACTCCGGAGGCGCATCCGGCAACGATTGCCGAGGTGCTAGCCGCCGACCAAGAGGCGCGAGAACGAGCCCGGACGCTGCTGGTTAACTAGCAGCGATCCATTCGCCAACAGTTAAGAGATATGAGGCGGGGCCGAAGTCATTTTCTTTTGAGGCCGGATCGATCGCCGAGGGAAAAACCGTACAACTATGCATGAGTTTCTGATTTCCGCCGTCGCATTTATCGTGATGATCGGCGTAATGGTTGTGGTGCACGAGTTTGGGCACTTTCTGGTGGCCAAGCTGTGCGGCGTGCGCGTCGAAGCGTTTTCATTCGGCTTCGGACCGCGGTTGTTCGGATTCAAGTACGGCGAGACGGATTACAAGGTCAGCCTGCTGCCGCTGGGCGGTTATGTAAAGATGACCGGCGAGGCCGACGAGCAAAACCTCGAAGTCGGCGGCGACAAGACAAAGCCGGAAGCGGAGGCGGAAAAAGCTCCAACCAGCGCGCCCGGCGAAGATCCCGGATCGTTGCTGGCGCATCCGCGCTGGCAGCGCATGTTGATCGGCGTGGCCGGGCCGTTGGCGAACTTTGTGCTCGCGCTGGCGATCATGGCCGTCTATTACGGCTGCATCAACGAGGTTCCCTCGGTCGCGGTAAAGACGACGACGATCGAGTGGGTAACGCCGGATTCGGCGGCGGCGCAGGCGGGCTTGCAGCCGGGCGACATGATTGTCGGCTTCGATAAAGTGGATCATCCCGACTGGGATAAGGTTTACGAGCGCGCCAAGCTGAACGCTAACCAGACGGTGCTGGTGACGGTCGAGCGCGGCGGCCAGCTTGTCTCCACCAGTTTGCATGTGCCGGCCAGCGCCAAAAACGACGACTTTGATTTGAGCGACGCCGGAGTTTTGCCGCAGTATTTGCCGGGACCGATTGCCGTCTCGCAAGTGCAGGCCGGAGCGCCGGCGGCGCAAGCCGGCTTGCAGGCGGGCGACGCAATTGCGCTGGTCGATGGCCATCCCTTCCACACGGTGAGCACGCTGATCGCCTACATGCAGACGCAGAAGGGCCAGCCGATGGCGCTCGCTGTGCTGCGCAACGGCGCGACGTTCCAGGTGACGGCTACGCCGGCCAAGCTCGACAACGGCTGGAAGCTGGGCTTTATGGCCAAGCTGCCGCCGTACAAGCACGATCCGCTGCCGCTTGCGAGCGCCGTGAGCAAGGCGTACAAGTTCAACAAAGATAATTCGCTGCTGGTGGTCGAGGTAATCGAGCGGCTCTTTTCGCACAAGCTGGCGGTCTCGCAACTGATGGGGCCGGTGGGCATTGCGAAGGTGGCCGGCGAAGCCGCCGAAATGAATGGCTGGATGCCGAAGTTCGCGCTGGCCGGCGAGATCAGCTTGCAGTTGGGCATGCTGAACCTGCTACCCTTCCCGATTCTCGATGGCGGAATGATTTTCCTGCTGCTGATTGAAAGCGCGCTGCGTCACGACATCAACATGGCGATCAAGGAGCGCATCTACCAGGCGGCATTTATCCTGCTGGTCGGTTTCTTTGTCTACGTGCTGTTCAACGACGTGAGCCGGCTGGGACTGTTCGCGCACATCAAGCTGTGAAAACAGGTGTCAGGGATCAGGTTTCAGATTTCAGAAAAACCCTGGCGCGACCGCTGCAGCTGAAACCTGAAACCTGGGAACACATGCCCGTCACCACTCAAGTCCGCGTGCGCTACGCTGAAACCGATCAGATGGGCATTGTGTACTATGCCAACTACCTGGTCTGGTTTGAGATTGGCCGCGTGGAACTGCTGCGGTCGCTCGGACTCGCCTATAGCCAGCTTGAAAAAGAGCATGAGTGCATTCTTCCCGTGGTGGAGGCCAGTTGCCGCTACCGCGCTCCCGCGCGCTACGACGACGAGATTCTGATTGAGACGCGGCCGGCGCTGCTGCGCGGTTCGGTGCTTAAGTTTGCGTATAGGATTCTTCGCAAGGGGACCGAAGGCGAAGAGCCTACGCTGCTGGCCGAAGGCGAAACGGTGCACGTGGTGTGCGACGACAAGCTGAACAAGAAACATCTGCCGGAGGAGTATGCGGCGACGCTGCGTGGAATGATGGAAAAGGCGTAGAGCTGGTTGCACAGGTCTCGTTTTGAAAGGGCATGGC
>PMHC01000028.1 GCA_003156495.1 Acidobacteriaceae bacterium | reverse complement strand
AAGGCGAAATCAGCTTCTGCGCGTATAACACCGGCATCGGCTGGCGCAACATCGTTGAGAAGATTCACATGACGGCTACGCTGACCAAGTGGTACGAGGAGCACGGCCGTCACGAGATCTTTACCGGCGGCAAGAAGGTGGAGATGGCCGAGACCGGCAACGATCTGGTGCTCAATATGGCCGACGTGAATGCCGAGGCCAACCATACGCTCGATAAGCTGGGCATCGCCAAAAACCACAAAGAGGAACTGATCCGCGCCCGCGACGCCAAGCTCAAGCAGGACGGCGAAAACGCCCGCATGGCCAAGCTCTACAAAGAGCACATCCTCGGCATCAAGTCGCCCGAGGGCATGGTCACGCTCGACGAGATCGCTCCTGCTCAGCCTGCCGCCGACAAAGAAGAAGTCGTCTCCGGGGATTAACCATCCAGGCATCCGCGTCGGCGGCGCAAAGCCACTGCACGCCGCAGTCGCACTGATCGCCAAAAACGCAATGATGTAACCAAAGGCCGTCCGCAAGGACGGCCTTTAGCGTTAGGGCCGAGGCTTTTGTGCGATTAAAACAGTTACGCCCTGCTTCCGCGTCATCCATGCCGCCGCCGCCGGGCTGCGCCAATGGATCATTTCGTGAATTCGATTGTATTCGTCGGAAACATTGCGGGTAAAAATGGGTTCATGGTGCGCAATCCGATTACGCAACAGGCGAATCGCTTTTAATGCGTTATAGGCGCGTTCTCTTGCTAGTGCAATCGTTAATTCAGAAGGAGTTCCGGGAAAATATATTCTGAAATAGGCATTCCATATTCGGCAGTCTTGCCCTGCCGTAAATAAATGCTCCCAAAAAGCGAATTTCAGCTCCGCAATCACTTTGCCTGCCGTTGGTTCTCGCGAAGCCACAGAGCGTAAATCTTTTTCGGGATTATAGTCAATCGCGCGTTTCGGTCGGGGCAGACTTCGAAGAAATCCATTCGACCACGGCCACGTTGCGCCATGCACTTTCTCGATAGCTTCCGCTATGCCGTTTCGAACTGCCACTTCGCAAATATGCAGTGGAACAATAAAAGCCGCTGAAAGCAGCAAGTTCCATTCGTAAAGAACAAGTGCTTGTTCCTTATGATTTCCCGCGGCCTGCAAATAAGTCGCAAAACGCGGTGCGGAAATAATTTGGGGAAGATCTCGAATTTCGTTGGGAGTGAATGGCAAATTGCCCCCCTTCAATCTGTTCTCCAAAATTCATCCGTACCATATCACTTGACTTGAATATTGAAAAGGCCAATACTTATATATTGGCTTTGAGAATGCGGGCGAAAGCCCCCCCTCATCGTCAAAGGAATAGCAAAAGGCCCGCCTTCTGGTGGGCCTTTTGCTTGCGCCTTGTGCTGATTACTCCGCATCGTGCTTCATGTCAGTGCTGCCCTCTATATCAAAATCTTTAATACGGCATACGGCCGCTTATTGATTTATCCCTGCCGCCTGATCGGACGAAGGTCGCTTTCCAATGCCCGCTCTAGCGGCCATTTCAAGGGCATCTCTGGAGCACTTTATCGCTTTATTTACCAGGAGATAGGCTTACGGTTGGAAATGTTGGAAGATGAGAGCATGGTGGTTTGAGTACAATGGGTGTGGCCGAACCGGAGCTGTTCAGCGGAACTTCTAAACGCAATTAGTGCGGCAAGGAAAGGATCTTTGAAGAGCCTATGACTACAGGCGTTGCGTCTCAATCACTCGACAAACTTTCAATCGATACATTACGGCTGCTGGCCGTGGACACGGTGGAGAAGGCCAAGAGCGGCCACCCCGGCGCGCCGATCGCTTGTGCGCCCATTGCGTACCTGCTGTTTCAGAAGCTGATGAAACACAATCCTGGGCACTCGAAGTGGGCCGATCGCGACCGCTTTGTGCTGTCGAATGGCCACGCTTCGACGCTGCTGTACGGATCGTTGTTTTTGTCTGGCTACAAGCTGACGATTGACGACCTGAAGGGCTTCCGGCAGTGGGGAACGCTGACGCCGGGGCATCCCGAATATGGCACCACCGACGGCGTGGAAGCGACGACCGGTCCGCTGGGCCAGGGCTTCGCCATGGCGGTGGGCATGGCGATCGCCGAGAAGCATTTGGCCGCGACCTATAACCGGCCGGGCTACGAAGTGGTCGATCACCATACCTATGCGCTGTGCGGCGACGGCGATTTGATGGAGGGCATCTCGCACGAGGCGGCTTCGCTGGCCGGAACGCTGAAGCTGGGCAAGCTGATCTTGTTTTACGACGATAATTCGATCTCGCTTGACGGGCCGACGAATTGGAGCTTTACCGAGAATGTGGAGAAGCGCTTCGAGGCCTACAACTGGCATGTGCAGAAGGTGGCCGACGGCAACGATTTGCAGGCGCTGGAAGCAGCGGTGGCGGCGGCCAAGGCCGAGAGCGGCAAGCCGTCGATCATCGCGGTGCGGACGGTGATCGGTTACGGCAGCCCGCTGGCGGGCACCAATAAGGTGCACGGCGAGGCGATGGGCGCGGCCAACGCGGCGGCGACCAAGAAGTTCTTCGGCTTCCCGGAAGACAAGAGCTTTTATGTGCCCGACGAGGCGCTGAAGAACTGGCGTCAGGCGGTCGATCGCGGGGCCAAGTCCGAAGCCGAGTGGGAGAAGCTCTACGCCGGATATAAGGCGGCGTTTCCCGAGCTGGCGGCGGAGTTTGAGC
>PMHC01000292.1 GCA_003156495.1 Acidobacteriaceae bacterium | reverse complement strand
CGCCCATGTGATAGCCGCAGAAGGGCAGCATGGCCATCGGGTCGCGGCGCACAACGCCTACCGCGCCGGTAGCAGCTGCGGTCGTCTCCGAGCCCATGGTCGCGCCGGTGTAAACGCCCGCGCCCCAGTTGAAGCTCTGATAAACCAGCGGCATGGTCGTCATGCGGCGTCCGCCGAAGACGAAAGCGCTGATCGGCACGCCCGCCGGATCTTCCCAAGCCGGGTCGATGCAGGGGCATTGCTTGGCAGGAGCGGTAAAGCGGCCATTCGGATGCGCGGCCTTGGCGCCGGTTTCCTTGGCGATCGCCGGGGTCCAGCGCTTGCCGTGCCAATCGGTCAACTCCGCGGGCGGCTCGTCCGTCATGCCTTCCCACCAAACGCCACCGTCGGGGGTCAAGCCCACGTTGGTGAAGATGGCGTTTTTGCGCAGCGAAGCCATCGCGTTGGCGTTGGTCTTCAAGCTCGTTCCCGGAGCCACGCCGAAGAAGCCGGCCTCGGGATTGATCGCGCGCAACTGACCGTTCGCATCGGGACGAATCCAGGCGATATCGTCGCCAACCGTCGTCACCTTCCAGTCCTTGAGAGCCGCCGGAGGCTGCAACATGGCCAGATTGGTTTTGCCGCAGGCCGACGGGAAGGCCGCCGCAATGTAGTTCTTTTCGCCCTTGGGCGATTCCAGGCCCACGATGAGCATGTGCTCGGCCATCCAGCCCTCGTCGCGAGCGATGTTCGAAGCAATGCGCAGCGAGAAGCACTTTTTGCCCAGCAGTGCGTTGCCGCCGTAACCGGAACCGAAGCTCCAGATTTCGCGCGTCTCGGGATAATGGACAATATACTTCTCTTCGTTGCAGGGCCAGACCACGTCCTTCTGTCCGGGGGTCAGCGGAGCGCCGACCGAGTGCACGCAGTGCACGTACGATTCGTTTTTATCGATCAAGGCCAGCACGGGCAGCCCGATGCGGGTCATGATCCGCATGCTCTGCACCACATAGGCCGAGTCGGTCAGTTCCACGCCGATGCGCGACAGCGGCGAGCCCACCGGGCCCATGCTGAAGGGCAGCACATACAGTGTGCGGCCTTTCATGCTGCCGGTGAACAGCCCGTTCAGCTTGCTGCGCATTTCATCGGGAGCCATCCAGTGATTGGTCGGCCCGGCGTTTTCTTTCGCCTTGGAGCAGATGAAAGTTCGATCCTCAACGCGCGCCACATCGCGGGGATCGGAGCGGGCATAAAAGCAGCCCGGCCATTTTTCTTCATTCAGCTTGATGAAAGTGCCCGCGGCAACTAGCCGGTCGTCCAGTTCCTTCTTCTCTTGCTCGGTGCCGTCTACCCAGTGAATTGCTGCCGGTTGGGTCAATGCTGCGATCTTTTCAACCCAACAGATCAGCTCTTTATTTGTTGTTAGTGGCTTAGCGTTATCAGACTTCTCTTGTTTCATCTTCGCTCCCTCTCTTTTTTCTCAAGCGATGGCGTCGAATGAGCCATAGACAGTGTTGGGGCGGTGCGGCCGGAAGCATCCATCTTGCGGGGAAGCCGGATGCGCCGCCTGACCTATTCGGCAGAATTCATTTAACTTACGAGCCATTCCCATCAACCTATGGTCTCGCGCTCGCTGCCGGAAAAATGCCTTCGCCCAAAAAACAACTTACGCGAAAGCCATTCCAGCGCGGACTCGGTTAGCGCTCAGCCGAACCGCCAGGGCTCTCGACGGCGAAGCGGCTGAAAACGCCAGCAAGCCAATGGGCTTACTCCTTTTATACGTGATCGGAATGCGGTACAGCAAGGTGTGGGAAGTGAATCTGGCCACACCGCGGAAAAAAGCAGCCTTTTTCGGGAAGTTTTGTCGCCTACACGGACACTCTATAGAGAACACCGCTTGCCACAGACAGTCATGGCGCGCCTGAACCCACTTGCTGAAAAGCGCTATGGGTTTTGCAAGAAGTGTCAGGGCAAGGCTTTCGAATCTGTTGAAAAACTCGCAATTTTGAAAGATACCGGTTTTACTCGCTATCGCAGCTTGCGGAGGAAGCCGAGGGCTTCAGCCCTCGGAAAAAATGGGCATTAATTGGGCCTTCAGGCTCGGGGCTTTGCTCTTCCCTTGCAAAAAGCAACAAGTGCAACTGTAAGTATTGATCACCTGGGAGAAAAATTATCCCTCAATACACCCTGAAGATTTGCTCAAAGCATTTTTTAAGCTGCCACGGCAGCACGCCTGGGCCGGCCGCCACGACGGCCATTACGCTTTGCTGCGGCAGCCTTCGCCGCGCTGGTCGATCTTCCGCCAAGCGTGCCCAAACGGCTAGCCATCCAATTCCTCGAACCGAGAAATCCCAACAGCAACGAAGGCAGATAAAGGTCCGCGTCGATCTTCGGAAAATGAATTCCGAAACCTGAAGGCGAAATCTCGATCTCCGACAACTGCGCGGCCGTCGCTTTCTCTAACCCTTGCGCATCGCGCGGCGAAAAGTCCACGTCGAGCCCCGTTGAAAGACAAATCACGACCCGACTGCTGCGGCGATCGTAATGCGCACTTACCGCGCGCGGCTGCGAAGACTGGAGTGCGCGTCCTTTTCGGCTGGCCTGTTCGAATTTGTCACTTTGTCCCATGAATACTCTCCCACGAAGCCAGTAGCGCGGCTAAGCAGCGAATCAAAGCCGATTCGATCACTACGATTTCACGCCTGGAAAAGCCGTAGTTTTCACGTAATGTTGCGCCACCTAGCGGCTGATTCAGCACGAAAACAGCCTCATGCCCATGTCCGATGACGTGAACATGCGCCGGACGATGATCATTCGGATAAACAACAACCCGCAATGCGCCAAGCCTCAGAACGGTTGGCATAACAGGAATATAGCACGAACCTAAGCGATTGGGTTTTTATTCTATCGCATAACAGCAAAAGCCCCGGCATTCAGCCGGGGCTTTTGCTGTTGGTTTGAGTCAGGCTCAGTTGCTGTAGAGCAGCAGGCCTGCTGCCTTCTCATCGCTGGCGCTCTCGTCGGCGCTTACCGGTCGATAGAAGAGCTGATTCGTATCATCGAGGTAGACCTCAAGGAAGGCTGGCCGCTCGGCGATCTTGCCGGCAATCAGAGCTTCTGAAAGCGGGTCCTCAACGTACCGCTGCAGTGCCCGGCGCAACGGACGCGCGCCGTAACTGCGATCGGTAATCGTCTTGTCCAGAATCCACTTCTTGGCTTCCTCGGTGACGGAGATGGTGA
>PMHC01000258.1:2765-3842 GCA_003156495.1 Acidobacteriaceae bacterium | reverse complement strand
GGCCAATGGATGTGGGACGAAATCTCGGTGAACGTACCCGCCTCCGCCGACGTGCGCACGATCATGGGCGAGGTGCAAAAGTTCGTGACCGAAGAGACGCGGGAGAACGCGCAACACGCGGAAAAAGAGTGGAAGCACACGATGCGCGAAGAAACTCAGGACCACTTCGACGCGACGCCCATCATAAGCCTGCGCCCGGCCAGCGACGGAACCGATCTGCAGATCCGCTACATCACCTCCGCCTCAAATCGGTTCGAGTTGCGCAATCGCCTGTACGCGCGCGTGGTCGAGTTGCTGCGCGTGGCGGCGGCGGAATAACCCTGGCGGCGCACGCAACGCAAATCATGCGATTTGACAATCAAGCAGCTTGCCTATAATTTAAAAAATAGATGCAGAGCTTCCGCCATCACGGCCATCGCCATCATCATGGAACAACCATGTCGGCGGACTGCCTCGGCCAGAAGTAAAAGGCCTAAGAGATCGGAAGTAAGATCGAAGCCCGCCGGCGAATGTCGCTGACGGGCTTTTTTTGTGTTCCAAAGAAACTTCAACTCGACAGGAATGACGATGAGCAACGAAACCACAATTGATTTCGGCAAAATGGATGGCCTCGTACCGGGAATCGTGCAAGATGCACGCACCGGCGAGGTTTTGATGCTGGGTTTTTTGAACGAAACCAGCTACGCGAAAACCCTGGAGACAGGCTATGTAACCTTCTGGAGCCGCACCCGGCAAAAGCTCTGGATGAAGGGCGAGACCAGCGGCAACCGGCTGAAGGTCATCACGGCCGCGACCGACTGCGACAATGACACGCTGCTCTTCCGCGTTGAAGTTGAGGGCGACGGCTTGGTTTGCCACGAGGGCACGGTGAGTTGCTTTACCAAGCCGCTGGCGCTGAGCGCGCAAAAGGAGGCCAACCGTGGCTAACAAGCTCAAGCTGGGAATTCCCAAGGGCAGTTTGCAGGATGCGACCATCGATTTGTTCAAGCGCGCCGGCTGGAATATCTATCCCAACGGCCGCTCCTACTTTCCCTCGATCGACGACAGCGAGATCGAGTGCATGCTGATTCGCGCGCA
>PMHC01000258.1:0-2748 GCA_003156495.1 Acidobacteriaceae bacterium | reverse complement strand
GAAGGCAAAATCGTCGCCACCGAGCTGGTTGAAGTCACCAAGCGTTACTTCGCCGGCAAAAACGTCAACGTGAAGGTCGAATTCAGTTGGGGCGCTACCGAAGTCAAGCCGCCGATGCTGGCCGACGCCATCGTCGAAGTCACCGAGACCGGCAGTTCGCTCCGCGCCAACCACCTGAAGATTATCGACACGGTGCTCGAGAGCGAAACGCACCTGATCGCTGGCAAAGCCGCGATGGCCGACACCTGGAAGCGCGAAAAAATCAACCAACTCGCGCTGATGCTTCGCGGCGCCATCGACGCGCAGGCGCAGGTGGGCTTGATGCTCAACGTGAAGCATGAAGATCTGCAAGCGGTGCTGGAAGTGCTGCCCGCGCTGAATGCGCCGACCATCTCGCAGTTAAGCAACTCCGAGTGGGTCGCCGTAAATTCAATCGTGGACGAGCGCGTGGCGCGCGACGTGATTCCGCGGCTCAAGGCCGCTCACGCCACCGGCATTGTCGAATTTCCGCTGAACAAAGTTGTACTGTAACCGCGAGAGAATTAGCAGTACGGCGCAAAAAAGAAAAGAGACTGTTATGTTGTCGAAAGAATCCCGGAAAGAAATCATCCGGGAATGCAAAGAACGAAAATCAATAATCGGCGTCTATGCCGTGCGCTGCACCGCGAATGGGCGCACATGGGTCGGCGCGTCTAGAAACCTAGAGGCCACAAAAAACGGATGCTGGTTCTGCCTGCGCAACGGATCGCATCGGGAAAAGTCGCTTCAACAGGAATGGAACGCAAGCGGTGAAGCGGCTTTTCAATATGAGATTCTCGGTCGTCTCGATGAAGACATACATCCCCTGGGAATCGATGATTCTCTCAAAGACATGAAGGGGGATTGGATTGTCCGACTGAATGCGCAGCAACTTTTGTAACGCTTGAACGCTTGTAGTTTGTGCATTCTTTGTGCAAGAGATGAAACAGTAGGAACGAGGAAGCGATGAAGTTGATCCGAACGAAAGGACGAAGCGCGCAAGCGGCAGAAGAAACGCTGGCGGCGCTCGAACAGCGCGGTGGCGCGGCCCTCGACGAGGTGCTGCCCGCCGCGAGGCGCATCGTCACCGATGTGCGTAAGCGCGGCGACCGCGCGCTACTGAACTACGCGGCCAAATTCGACGGACTCGCCGGCATCGATGCGCTGCGCGTAACGCCAAAAGAAATGGCCGCGGCATGGAAGGCCATCGATCCCGAGCTGCGCGAGGCGCTCACGGTTTCCGCCAAACAAATTCGCAACTTCGCCCAGCGGCAGTTGCCAAAATCCTGGAGCGACTCTCCAGTCAAGGGCCTCAAAACCGGGCAGCTTGTCCGCCCGCTCGGCTCGGTAGGCTGCTACGTGCCCAGCGGCCGCCATCCGCTACCCTCCACGCTGCTGATGACCGCGATTCCCGCGCAGGTGGCCGGCGTCCGGCGCATTGTCGCCGTTTCGCCCAAGCCCGCGCCGGAGGCTTTAGCCGCCGCGCATCTGCTGGGCATCAAGGAATTCTACCGGGTGGGCGGCGCGCATGCTGTCTCCGCGCTGGCCTACGGAACCGCAAGCATCGCGCGCGTCGACAAGATCGTCGGCCCCGGCAATCTCTACGTCACCGCCGCCAAAAAACTCGTTGCCTTCGATTGCGCCATCGACATGCTCGCCGGACCGACGGAAATTGTCGTCACCAGCGATCGCGGCGACGCGGCCGCAATTGCCAGCGACCTTGTGGCGCAAGCCGAACACGATCCGGCGGCGCTAGCGATCTTCGTCACCACGCGCATTGATCTGGCCCGCGACGTTATCGCCGAAACCAAATTGCGCAGCTGCGAAAATTCCGTGGCGCGCCAGTCGCTCACCAGCAACGGATATGTTTTTGTCGCCGCCAGCGTTGAAGAAGCGCGGCAGATCACCAATCGTCTCGCGGCCGAGCACCTCACCGTGGACGCGGCCAGCGATTTGAAGTGGGTGGAAAACGCCGGCTCGGTTTTCGTCGGCCGCTGGTCCTCGCAGCCAATGGGCGATTACATCTCCGGCCCCAACCACACGTTGCCCACCGGCGGCATGGCGCGTGTGCGTGGCGGATTGAGCGTCAACGATTTTGTAAAGCTGATCACCGTGCAGCAATACACGGCGCAAGGAATACGCGCGCTGGGGCCCAAGGCCGCATTGCTGGCCGAGGCCGAAGGCCTCGTGGGCCACGCCGCCGCCATTCGTACACGGCTCGGCAAAAGGAGTACTCGTGGCTGACAGCGTTTCCACAGTTTTTCCCGCTCCGCGTGCTCGCGTGCAAAAAATGACCGAGTACCGTCCGCCGCTGGGCAGCCGTGATCTGCTGCGGTTGGACTTCAACGAGAACACCGTCGCTTGTTCGCCCAAAGTTCGCGAGGCGCTGGCGGCCATTTCAACCGGCGCGCTCACACTCTATCCCACGCGCGAGCCGGTCGAAGCACTCGTCGCCGAATCTCTTGGCCTGCGCGGCGAGCAAGTCGCGCTGACCAACGGCGTTGACGAGGCGATCCACGTCCTCTTTGAAAGTTTTCTCGACGCCGGCGACGAACTGCTGCTGCCCGTGCCGACCTACACCATGTACGGCGTCTACGCCTCGGCCACCGATGCGCGCATCGTCACGGTGCAGGCCGCCGAAGACATGCGCTTCCCCTACGAGCGATTGCTGGCCGCGATCACGCCGCGTACAAAAATCATCGCCGTCGCCAATCCCAACAGCCCGTCGGG
>PMHC01000083.1:45136-45271 GCA_003156495.1 Acidobacteriaceae bacterium | reverse complement strand
ATCTCGATCCCGAGCCGGCCATTTCGACCAACGCCAACATCTTCACCCTCGATCTCGCCGATCCGGCGGCCAAGTCTGTCAAAATCAGCACTTCGTTAGGCGGCGACTTTTCGCCCGCCTACTCGCCCGACGGCA
>PMHC01000083.1:0-45111 GCA_003156495.1 Acidobacteriaceae bacterium | reverse complement strand
TGGGTCGATGAGTTTGCGTGGGCGCCTAATTCACAAGAAATCTTTTTCGTAGCTGGAGAAGCCGGGCGTGAACCGATTTATGTAGCCGGAATTGACGGAAAGTATAAACAGATTTCATTTAGCGGTGAGTTTAGCGACCTTCATCCGTTAACCACGGAAGGGGCCATCCTTGCGAGCAGAATGGAGGTCGATGCTCCTGCTGAAGTTTTCGCGGTGATTCCCGCACCTGCACAACCAAAACTCGAAACGGCAAAGGCGGTTTCAGGCGATGTCGGCTCTATCGGTGTTTACGGTTATGCGGTATCGACAGGCCTCCATGTAGTTACCCACCTCAACGACGATCTCCTCGCCCAGCTCGATCTACCGAAGCTAGAAGATTTCTGGTTCACCGCCAAGGACGGAACCAAACTCCAGGGCTTCGTCATTCCGCCTCCAGGCTACGACGCCAAGAAAAAGTACCCTACGAAGTTTCTGATTCACGGCGGCCCGCAGGGCGCATGGGGCGACTCCTGGANNGGGCGGCAAGCCCTTCACCGATCTGATGGAAGGCCTCGACGCCGCCGAGCGCAAATTCCCCTTCATCGACAAGTCGCGCGAGTGCGCGCTCGGTGCCAGCTACGGCGGCTACATGGCCAACTGGATTCTGGGCCACACCAACCGCTTCAAGTGCATCGTCTCGCATGACGGCATGTTCAATCCCGAATCGGCCTACGGCTCAACCGAAGAATTATGGTTCAACGAGTGGGAGTTTAGCGGCCGCCCTTGGGATTATTACGGCAAGCCGGACTCGGAAAATCCCTTCCGCAAGTGGTCGCCCATGCTCTCGGCCAAAAACTTTCACACGCCCACGCTGGTTGTCCACGGCCAGCTCGACTACCGGCTCGACGTCTCCGAGGGCTTTCAGCTTTTCACCACCCTGCAGCGGCTCGGCGTGCCGTCAAAAATGCTTTATTTCCCCGACGAGGGCCATTGGGTGCTCAAGCCGCAAAATTCGCAGCTCTGGTACAAAACCGTCAACGATTGGGTGGACCAGTGGACGAAACAGGGAACGAGAGATCAGGGAAAATAGCGGCCTAATGTACTACAAAATTTAAATATGTAGTACATTAGATTCATGGGCACGACCGTACAGGCGCGATTGGATTCCGAGACGCAGGCGACGCTTTCCCGCGTGGCAAAGCGGCTTGGCTGGAGTACGTCCAAAGTGGTGCGCGAGGGCATTCATCTGCTCGACAAAAGCGTAGAGCCGTCCCATCCCATTCAAATCATTGGTCTAGGCGAATTCGACTCCGGAATTACGGATCTGGCTTCTAACAAGAAACATCTGGCTGGCTTCGGACGCAGTTCGATGCCCGGCGGAAAAACGCGCCGCAAAGCAATGGGGCACTAAAGTGCCCCCTGTTCTTCTTGATACCAGCGCGATTGTCGGTTGGCTTGACCGGCGCGATAAAAATCACGGCCGTTGCCGCGTTGCGCTCACAGATTTGCAGCCCCCATTGGTCACTTGCGAGGCTGTCATCGCCGAAAGCTGCTATTTGCTGCAGGGGATTTATGGCGCGCCCGAAGCAGTATTGGCGAATGTGACCAATGGCTCCTTCCAGATTCCTTTTCAGTTGACACGTTCGGTATCGCAGGTGGCCGCCAGTTTGCGCAAATACGCCGATCTTCCCGCGGATTTCGCCGACGCCTGTTTGATTCAAATGGCCGATGAACTCGATACCGGCGATATCCTTACATTGGATAGCGATTTCAAGCACTATCGCTGGCGGCGGAACCGACCTTTCCATCTTTTAATTCCGCTGGAGTAGGCCGTATGGAATTTTCTCGCAAATCCGGCAAGCCGCGCGCCTTTCTCAACGAGGCGGGACTCTACGAGTACGCCGTGCGCTCGCTGGGCCGGCAGATGCGCACAGAGTCCGAACTACGCCGGTTGATGGGCCGCCGTGTCGAGCCGGGCGAAAGCGGCGAAGCTGCGATGACGGCCGTCGTCGCGCGGCTCAAGGATTACGGCTACCTGGACGATGCGGCCTACGCGGAAACCTACGCTCGCTTGCGCCAACAAAACGACAAGCTCGGCGTGCGCCGCGTGCGTCAGGATCTTCAGCAAAAAGGCGTCGGCTCGGAGCTGATCGCCGAGGCCCTCGACGCTCGCTATGGCCAAACCGACGAGGCCGCCCTGGCCCGCGCCTATCTGGAGCGCAAACGCATCGCCCGGCCCACTAACGAGAAAGAAACCGCGCGCGTAATGCGCCGTCTGCTCACCGCCGGCTTCTCCACCGGCATCATTTACAAGCTCCTCCGCCAATGGGATGTGCCCGACGAATCGCTGACGGCGCTGGACAATCTCGACACCGAATCCCACGAGGCGTGACGATGTGACTCCAATATTTACGTGTCATTGGTGGGGTGTGGAAGTCTACCGCGGATTTCGCGGTCCTGACGCGGGTCAGACGCATTTTTCCACAGCAAAAATCGCAAGCCAGAATACCGGGATTATATGTCACAACTCGCCGTACTTCCGCTGGATTTGGACCGTAAGTTATTGATTATCCGTAAAAATCCAACGGAAGTGTTCCGTTGGAACAAAATAGATAAGGAATGGCAAATGTGGAAAACTCCGTTTACTCGCACCACAAGCGGATATTTGCATTATAAGCATCCAGCGGAACTACCCCAAAAGGCATTCAAAAAGCTCGAAATCCAACTGCCATCCAGCGGAACTATGAAAATTTATATATTTCTGTTTCGGCGATCGAGTTTCGCCTCATTTGGAGGGGGATCGGCAGCTAGAAGGCGAGCAAGATAAGCCTCTTTGCTTTCGCGCAGGAAGGATAAATTCCCAGGGCGTCGATGCTCTTCGCAAAAGTGTTTTTCGACTCGTGATTCGAGTTTTGCAGGGTACTCAAAAACATCATCGAACCGGATGCTCACCGTGCTGTCATAAGTAAGTGTATTCGCCGGTGCGCCACAGACATCGCAATGCCCAAAATCAGGCAATTTACGGGAATTACATACTTAACTCCCGTTCTGTTTGTTTTCTTTGACTTGCCGACTCGCTGCGATCTTCCGCTTGCGCGGTGGCTTGACCTTTGAGGGTGGCCGATAGGCAAGGACCAAATCGGCCATCTTATTGAGTATTTCGGGTGGCTTGGTCATTGGATCAACCTCGCGTAGGTCAAACGCTTGCCGTCAACCGCCGTCCCTTGCAGCTTTTCCAACTCCCCTGCGCAAGCCTCGCGGAGACGACTGACCATAAACCATGCCGATTTTTGGGTAATCCCGATTTCTTTGGCAAGCTGCATGGAGGATATCCCCTTGCGGGCCGTAACGAGCAAATACATCGCATATAGCCATTTATGCAAAGGGATGTGCGAACGCTCAAAGATGGTTCCAGTACGGATCGTAAAATCAATCTGGCAGGCGTTGCAACGATAAAAACCCTGTCGGCGTGGCGTTATGCGGTCGCTGCTAGCGCAAGTTGGGCATACTGCACCGTTTGGCCATAAAAGGGCCTCAAGGTATGTCCGCGCCGTATCCTCGTCTGGGAACATTTGGAAAAGCTCGAATGTGCTGATTGTGCTTTTACTCATGGCTGGAAACCTTCTGCCGGGTTACGTACCGGCCCCCTGGTACCACCCAGGGACGCACCGCTTGCCCAAGGCAGGGCGCGGCGGAGCTTAGAGGAGTCCGCGCTTAAGAAGTGAGCGCAAGCGGGAGGATGCTCCAATCGAAATACTAAGTTTCTCGGCAACGAAAGCGTGAGGAAGATCTGAGATTAGCAGCGAATGAGCAGTATCCTCGCGCCACCATCCATTGAGCCTCAGCTTGCGGCCAAATAGCCTAATACGCATTTCGCTTACTTTGCTGGGCTGCAAAGTGTACTTCCGTGCAAAAGCAGCCTCGGAAAGCTGCATCATATCGTCGAGGTGTTGAATCCAGAAATGAGCATAATCTTGATAGAAATCAAATCCGAGAATGTGCCGCAGCTTTTTCAGGGCTGTTCGGGATGCGGGCAAATTGAAATTGCTGCCATCACGTTCGAGCCGGTGGCGCTTCCACCAGGAAATTAGCGGCCTGGTTGGAATCAGGCGCGGGCCTCCGCACCCTCCACGCCCTCGCGGAGCGCCAGAGGGCCATCCGAATTCCAGCACAAAGCCGTGCGAAGTGGCGCGGCGCTCGCGCACATCCCAAAGATCCCCGAAGGCATCCTTGATGGTATCGATGATTTCTGCGGAGCGCGGAGAATGTTCAGCTCCGGGAGAATATGGAATAGGCGATTTATTTTTCAGTAAAAATTTCAGGACGGCATCAGTTGTGCGAACGCTGCATTTGCGGCAATAGACCTTCCCGGGACGCGACGGACTCCCACACAAAACACAGAGTCCCTGTGCTTTTCTCTGCGCATGAGATTCGGCTAGTTTCTGGTTGTTCCGCGCATTTTGCCTCTTCACTCTTTCAGGATGCTTCAGAATATAGCGTTTTTCCCTCTCGTAGGCAGAGAGAGGAGGATTTGGCTTGGGCCAATAGGATCGCGAAAGATCGTATCGGATTACGCATACGGGCACATTCTCTTTTGCGGCGATTTCTTTGATTGAGAGCCCCGCTGCGGACCATCCCCTTACCCGCAGTTTCCGCTCATAAATTTCAATTCGAGATTTTCCCGCCATTTGCCGCCATCCCCCGCCAAAAAATATCAATGCCGGGATACGCTCCCGGCTGGCGGTGCGATTACAGGCTCAAATCGTAATCAGCGAGTAGATCGGCAAACTCGGCCTCGTCGTTGCCCTGCCACACTGGGTCGCCGTTGGTATCAGCCACGAGAGCGGTTCCAAGCGCCGTATCTTCTCCCGGCTTGGCAACGTATGGGAACTCGTAAACTCGGCCATCGGTGCTCTTGATGTAGCCGTTGTCGTCCGCCGCGATCATCTGGGCTACTTCGCGAACCTGGGTGATCCCGAAGGGCTTCAGCTCGGCAACTATTCCGGCGCTATTGAGGTTGTCGAGGCTAACCATGTCGTCAGCAATGATTGCGTTCCAAGTTGCGATAGAGGTTACATCGGCGGTGGTTTTGATGGTTTCCATTGAGTTTCTCCTTTGAGGTTGGTGGCCTCTTGTTTGATCTGTTCTTAATATACTTTACTCCCTCACGTTTGTCAAGGGAATAAAGTATATAATTCCCCAATTTACCCTTTTCGTCTACGTTCATGTAACACATAGCACCCCCAGATCGGGCTTACAACTCGAACCGGCATTCGACGCCGGCCGCGCGGTGAATTTTATCCAGATACTTTAGCACTGAATCATAGTAGATGCGATGTGGCGATCCTGCCCTGCCGGGCCTTACTTGATACGCTAATATCTCGCCGCACTCGATCAGGCGCAGGATCGTCCGCTCGCTGCAGTCAAGCATCTCGGCCACCTTGTGTACATCAATCGTCTGCTGTGGACTCCATGGCAGCAGCAATTGCTCAGGCACGCGAAATCTCAGCGTTGACATCATCGGCCTCCATGACGTCCGCGTCGCCAGAAAGGGCGCCATGACGGCAAAAAGGGCCTCGGCGCCGGTGGCGGCATTGGCTGCACCGATGGCGGAATAAAATCTGGCGAGATACGCATCTCACGCAAAAATTCTTCATCGCTATGACTAACTGGCTGCGCAACTTTATTGGTTGCCTGCTGCACCTTCAAGTGAATCCCTATCGCATGTAACTCTAAGTTAGATTTGTCGAGCACAGAAAGGGCCTCAGCAAACTGAGGAGCTTTTTCTATGCCTTCGAGAAGTAAGTCAATTACGTGAGATAGAGCTTCTTTTTGCGTCATGATTGCCGCCTATCCTGCCACTTACCTTGAGCCACAGCCATGCCTTTCAGCGCCCACCAAACACGGTTGGCATCGGCCAGGGAGCGGATCTGTCCAGCAGCTTTATTGCGCAATGGCGAGTGCGGTGAGTGCAACCAACTCTCAAGTTGCGCCTGGTCCCAACCAATCAGATCCATCACATGCTGAATGCGCGCTATCTCAGCAGGGCCGGCCATAGTTATTTCTTTCGACTCGTAGCCACGCCGGCCTTCCGTCCCAGCCTTGCGCGCAGCATCGCGGCCAAGGCGCTGGCGGCGACGCGGTTGCGTCTCCGGTATGCCGAGTTGGCCTTGAAGCGTATCGATTAAGTGACGCGCATCATCGCGCGTCAGATCTTTAAAACTAGCGATTGGCCGCATGACCAGTGCCGACGCCCAGCCCAATCGAGCTTCGCGCTTGTTGGGCTGGTCAGTATGCGCGCAGAGCTTTCCGTAGAGCGTCTGCAGGCGCTTCATTTGGCCGGGACTGATTGTGTTATTCATTTATTGCTTTTTCCTTGGCCGTCCGCGTTTTTTCAGCAACTCGCCACAATGCGGACAGCGGTCTGGCCCAGCTTTGGGATGCCTTCGCTTCCAATCGGCGGTTCGGCATCGCGCGCTGCAAAATCGGGCGTGGCCTTCCACTTGGTGCGTGCATCCGGGATATTGGCACTGCCGATGATAACCTTCGTTTGCATCCGTCAACTTAGTCCTCGACTACTTGGTTATTTGTATTGGTCATCTTGCGCCGATCGCGACGTTACCTGCTTACTGCAATCCACGCGCCCGGAGTTTCCTTGCACGCTCGTAGATACTTCTGCAGCCACGGAACGAAGTGCTCATAGAGGCCCCACCCGTTTGGAGCGTCGTATTGCTTGAACTTTTCCGGGTCAGCCTCCATCTCCGCAATGGCCGTCTGGAGTGGCTCAATAAGCTGGAATGCGCGGGTAATGCCGATTTCCTCGGGTCTCCACAGGTGCTTGTAGATGCCAGCCACATCTGCCATTTTGTTGAGGTTGTGCGTGATATTGGCCTCAAAGATTTGCTCCCCCTTCAGGTCGCCCTGACAGTGTGGGCAGTGCAACGGTTCATAAAGATAGACATCAAGACTCATCGTTTTACCCTTTCGTGCTTGTACCGAAGTGCGAGCGATGGTGCTGCTCGTCACTTGTTAATCGATTAGCAAAGGCTTCCCGCCAATAGCTCTCGACTACCTTTTCATCTGCGGGATCGCACCGACCGACGCCAGAACGATAGGGGATGGTTCCTTGACCTCGACCGGAACGGCAGTCAACAAAATTTGTGCGTTGGCGAGCATAATGGCCACCTTCGTCTTACAGTTCAGGCAAAAGCCATGCTTCGGGTGTTGCAGAATGAGCACGCTCACATCGGGGCGATTCAGAATTTGTAGGGGCGCCAGATCGGGCATATCGATCGGCATTTTGCATTGTGCGCAAAGAGCTTTCATGATCTTCCTCCAGACTTCAATTTGCTTAGCTGCGCTAACTTATAAGCGCGTCTTCTTGCAGCTTCCAACGCTTCGAAATGCTCAAGCATTGATTCAACTTCTCCGGGTTGAGCAGGCCGAACGCCATGAATAGAATTCGTCATACGGGATAACTGCTCTTCAAATCCCGGCCGCCTGGAAAAGAATTTTTCAGCCGTATCGTCGACAGAAATGCTGAACACTTTTATGCCACCCTTCGTTCAGCCAACGCCAACATGTGTTCAATGGCTTGCGCTTTTCTCGGACCGCGTTTTCGTGCCGCGAGCACATTGATGCGCTCAAGCAATTCGAAGGTGGAAGGATGCCCCCACAGAACAACGTCTGCGGAAACGGTTGGGCATCCTTTGGCATCTTCGGCAAGCGCCAGCGTACGCGTAAAAGGATGTTGACTGCGCAACTTGCGCAGCAACTCGCTGCCACCAGACAGCGGCCACGCCAGCAGAGCTACTTCGAAATCCGCACTGGCGGTAATTGCCTCAGCAGCGCTGGACGCACAGCACACAGCGAATCCATGTGTGGCGAGAACGAAGGCAAGAACGGATTGCCGCGCCTCGTTTTCATCGATCAACAAAATTTTCTTTTTCGGTCGCATGATTTCTCCAAAATCACTTCCTAGCCAGCTTTGCTTCAGCTTCAGCTACAAAGGCTCGCGCACGCTGGATTGCTTCGAGATACGTTTTTGGGCTTCTGCCCGATTGCCACAGATCAAGGCCGGCATAGATTTCAACCCGCATCGAGTGCGGTACCAGCAGCCAATGCTCTTTGCACATCAATCGTCGACTCGGCACCATCCTTTTGCAGCCTGCGGCAAAGCACGCCTTTTTGCGCGTGAAAAATACGCTCACAACTATTCCTCCCCGCTGATCTTGCCAACAAGCTCGCGATAGGCGTGCGGCCCGGCGGCGGCGCGCAGTACAGCAGCCTCAGCACGAATCTGGCTTACAAAGTCACTAACCCAGGCATCGCGATCTTCCTTGGTGAGCATCAGATAGTAGCCGCCGTCGGAACCGTGCTTCGAACTGCCGATGGGCAGATGGAAATTCACACGGAGCCCGCGCACGGCCTCTTTGATAGTGCGTGCGCTCAAGCCTGTTTGCTCCTGGATCTCGCGAATCTTCACGGCATTGTTCAGGCCGCGACGATACCGCACGAGGCGCAGCACAGCGCGCTCCTGGTCATTCGCAGCGATTGCGAGTGGGCCGCCGGCGTGCCCCAGAATCAGATCGAGTATCTGTGCATCGAGATGTTGCAAGAGCATCTCGGGAGATCCTTCGAAGAGCAAACCTTGCGTGCTCATCAGCGCACCTCGAAGAGGTTGCCTTGCGGCGGCTGCATGTCTTTATGCTTCGGACAATAGTCAAGCCCCATGCCAACTCCGGTTGCGCAACCGTCACAGATTGCGGCATCGCAGGTTTTGCCATTGCCTAGCGGAAAGTCGCATAGCTTTGTCGATGGACGTCCGCATGTCGCGCAAGGTTTCGATCGGCCGCGCGTACACATGAATACGGTTAAAGGGCCATTCGATCCGTTAATGTTCAGGACTGGCATAAGCGGGCCGCCTTCCGTTTTTGCTCGCGCACCAGCAGCGCGAACTTTTCGTTAAATCGGGCAATATTTCGGCGAATCTCGCGCACGTCCTGCGACGACAGGTCGGTGGGCGGCTCGGCAGCGGCAATCGTTGCGCAGCGTTGCAACAGATGCTGGATGCGTTCAATGCAGCCGGCCGACTCCTGCCAGAACGTCCAGGCGCGATTTGTCCTCTCCTCGGTCATTGGCGCGCCCCGATCGTCTCTCCGGCTTCCAGCGCTGCCAAAAGATTGGAAGCTGCAGGTAACTGTGTGATTTCGTCTTTCGTGCAGACATCGACCAGCTTCCGGCCTTTCTCCGTGAGTTTCCATGGATATTCATCAAGGCTCAATTTCTTCATCCTGATGGGCGTGGCAAAGCCGTGATCGAAGGCAGTGCACAATGTGGCTCGTGCCAGCGAAAATGAGATTTTCACGCGGCAGGAGATTTTCTCGATGCGCGCGGGCTCGCACTCTCTTAAAACTTTGAGCACGGCAGCTTCGAGCGATTCAGCATGTATGCGGATTTCCATTGATCGTTTCCTCCAAACTTGTGGCGCTTTCACGCCCTCTTCTTTTTCGCGGCGCGGGCGGCTTTCTTCGCTGCTTTTTCAGTAGCCGCTGCTTCCTTGGCGCGCAACGCGGCAACCAGGTTGACGGTCAGCGCCGGCGTTTTTGAATCGACCTTGAAGCATGAGGCGAAGAGCGAGAGCAGACGTTTCTTGGCTTCGAGCGGAAAACCGCCGATCGCCAGTTCTAATGCTCCGTGCGCATCCTTCTGCAGCGTGTGCGTGACCTTGCGCGCGAAAAGTTTGCTGAATACTCTGGGCAGCTTGAACCGCGAAAGTTCCGACTGCAGTTCGCCCACGGCCGTTTCGCTTATCGCAACCGTCGAGGCAACCGTTGCGTCGGCGACGTAGAGCGCGCCTTCAAGCCGTGTCGTCTTCTCGGCGTTTGTAGGCACGTAGCCGAAATCTTGTACCGCAGCGAGCAGTTCACCCTTCACGCCTGATAGCTTTTGCTCGGCTTGCTCGACGGCGATCTTCGCTTTGTCAAAACGGTTGCAGAGCTCGTCGATCTGCTCAGCGGTGGGTTTACTCTTAGTCGTTGTCATGGCGTCCTTCTTTCGTTGGAAAATCGATATTTTTGAAATCGTCTAGCCAAGCGGAAAGCTCTTTGTGCGCGCATTCTTGACCGCACAAATCTTTAGAGACATAGCCGCCGGGAAGCGGTTTGCACGCGGCATCGGCCGGGACGAAGAGAATGCCTTCAAATCCGGGGGTGGTGATCGCAACGAGCCAGTGATTGGTCTCCTGTTTCTGACGTTTGCAAATGTCGCACTTCACAGTGGCTACATCACTCATCACTGGCCGCCTTTCGCGCTAAGCGCCTTACCTATCGGATGTGAATAGCCCCAATCACCAGGCGCGCCGAACGCACGCGCAACTGAAGCTCCTTTGACCAAGCGCGAGAGGACCATGAGCAGTTCGGCATCATCTTTAAGTTCCGAGTAAGTGAGAGGATTCTCGTCCGATCGACGCAAATCCTGAGCGCGTTCGCGGATTGAATTTGCCAACATCTCGACGTTCATGCCTTGCCGCCTTTCGCGCGGGGTTGCGCTTTGATGTGAGCCTTGAGATCACTGGCCGTCGTGAGCGCGTAGCTCAAGGCCCGGCATAGATCCAGTGCTTGATCGAGAGCCGTCTGCGATCCGATGCAGCCTTCGATGTCACAGAGCGTGCCGAGCCGCTCGACAATCACCTGGGCAGCGGTGAGATCGTCCTTGATGGCGCTGAGCATGGCCGGAACAGATTTCGGCATTACTGGCCACCTTTCAGGTACTGCCAGGCCGGGCCGCCGGGGAAAAATGCCGAGGCAACTTCGGTTGAGATATATATAACGGCCAGGATGACCGCAGACCGGAGCAGACGTTCGCAGATACGCCCGGCCCTAACGACGCAATCAATCTGCTCGTCGGTTGGCGACCAATCCATCATCCGGTTCCAAAATCGAAGCGCATTTTTCATGCGATGGCCTCAACTTTCTCGTCGCTCTCGGCCGGAGCAGCTTCGGCCTGTGCTTTGATCTGGTCGAGCGCGTTCGTCAGCGTGCGCACGTTGATGTAGGTGCGGTTATTTTCAAAGGCATCGCGGACGGTAGCCGCGGCAATCAATTTGTCAGCCAGCCGCTCGCGATCTTGCAACGTGCGCTGCGCAAGGATTGCGCCGATTTCGCGCTCTATAATGCCGCGTGCTTCCAAGCGCTCTAAGCCGGGCAGCCGGACCTTGGCGATAATTCGCGAATTCCACTGCTCCAACGTCGCAGAGAACTCGTCAAACTTCCGTTTCAGGTCGTGGCTGCCGGCAAAGAGCAGGGAGAAATACGGTGACTGATCGAGCAACTCGCGCAATGTCTCGAAACATTCGATTGAGAGATGCTGCGCCTCATCAACGACCAGCAGGACGCGGTTGTGACGGTAATCAAAACGAATGCTATTCAACATTGAATCGATGTCATTGCCAAGTCGGCAGCCACAGGCAATAGCGACGCGTCTAATCAGATCGCGTGGCCGCAAATTCTGGCGTGCGTAAATATAGAAGGCCCGGCGCCCTTGTTCCTTGGCGATCTCGTCGCGATTGAGTTTGGCCACCTGATGCTCTAGGACAAAACTCTTTTGCGAACCCGGAGGTGCATAGATCATGTAGGCTACTGGCCGCGGCAGCAACTTCTCGAATGTTTCCCGGATGATGCGTACATTCTCTGTTTCGTACAGATTGCCCAACACGCGGCCGGTTTCGCCAGCCGGGTGAGCATCCATAAAAGTGACGAGCGCTTTTATAAGCGATTTTGGCGAGCGCGAAATGTTGTGATAGTTGCCCTCCAAAAAGAAGCGCAAGGTTGATTCGCCGTAATTGATGCGGTGGGCAAAATCGGGAGTCGATAACCCCGTACGCGCCAGATAGTCTTTTGTTCGCGCAATTACTGGCGCGACTTCGGTCGCTTCTTGCGCCAGCATTTCGATCCGTGAAACTGTTTCTGCTTTAAGCGTCCTCACTTAATTTCCTCCAGAAAACTTGCCGCAATATCGCTGGCGCTTGCCGGCGCTATGGCTTTGTCATCCCTTAGCTGCTTGCGTTGCGAAATTACCGGAGTCGTGTTGGCGGGCAATTGCATCTGGCTGTAGACAATTTCTTCGGCCGATTGCGCGCCGTTGGCGCGGGCCGCGGATGCGATTGCGCGCAGCGTGGTCTTGGTAGCTTTTTCCAGACTGTGGCGGATCTTCATCGACTCGCCGATCTGGCGCTGTGTCTCGTGATCTTGCGGCGCGAAGCGCAGCAAAACCTCGGCTTCGAGCCACGCGATGAACCGGCCATCAAGATCGAGAGCCGCGGCGCACTCGGGATCGAGCGGGTCGTAGGCCACGAGAATCTCGCGCTCGTTGCACTCGTGCATCGCAGCCCAGGCAAGGCGATCTTCGGGCCGCGGCGTGTAGCGGCGCTTGTTGATCGTGACGGCGCATTCGCGCACCTGCCGACGTTCGTACTCGGCCATCAACAGCGCGAGTGTCGCGGGCTCGGGTGTGGGCTTCTGATTGGGATTCTGCTCAGCCTCGAAAACTTCGTCAGGGCTCAGGCCGTCCATACCTTCGCCGCTATGCGGCGTGGCATTGTATTTATCGATCCATGACAAGCAAGCGAGAATGAAGGCGCTGGCCAGCGGATGATTCGACTCGGCGACGCGGCCTTTTTTGAATAGGCGGCGGTGCTCCATCATCGCGACCCCGGTAGCTTCTGGCCGCGTGGCCGAGGAGCCGGACGTGTAGGTCGAGAAGAATGCATCGAAGTGATGTACCGTTCCGAAGCAACGCTCGACACCCTTTGATTGCGGATGGCGCGGAATGCAATGCACGACGCCACAGCCAATGCGCGCCAGGAATCCGGTCTGTTCGATTGACGCAATATCCTCTGGGTGAAGATCCTCGACCGGGAAACCGCGCTGCGCGCCCTTGGCAACTTTTTTATAATCCTTGCCGTTGTCGACGTAGATCATCTCGGGTGGACCGTACTGCAGAATGCCGCGGCGCAAGGTGGCGGCAATTGATCGCGAGCTACCGTGGTGGGTCCAGGTCGCGCCGACGATCTTGCGGCTGCGAAAATCTTCGAACGCGTCCAGGCGTAGCCGAACCGGCGCGCCGAGCGGCATATCGTCGAAGATGTCGTTGGCCACTTCGGTGTCGTGCCACATCTGATCGCCGACCCACACTTGGTTGGCGTAGATGTCGTCGTAGCGGCGTCGGATGTATGGCGACATGCGCTCACGGTATTGGCGCTGCCCGTCACGCGCGAGCGCCTTCATGGCCGGCGAGATCTGCTGGCTGAGGAAGAGTCGCACCGTCTCGCGGCTGGGCAGTTCGTCTTTTGCGATGCCGAGGCTGTCAGCTTGTTCGCAGATTTGCTCGTAAACAAATGCGACGCTCTGGCCGCGATGTGGCTTTTCGCTAGTTCTCAGCCCGAGGCGATCGATGTCGCCGAGATAGAGATAGGCGGCCAGGATCGCCGCTTGATGGTGTCGCGAGAACCAGCGGCTCTGTCCCTTGTCGGCGCGGACGCGATCTGCCAGCGCCGCAAAGTTCGAGGCGCGATAGGCCGCCAGCCAACGCTTGATGGTCCGGGAGGAAACGTTCGCACCGGCCGCGACGTACTCGATCATTTTTTCGACCGAGGTTACGCGGCGGCCGTCTGGCAGAGCCAGCGCGGTGAACCGCTCGGG
Source organism: Acidobacteriaceae bacterium (assembly GCA_003156495.1). GTDB lineage: Bacteria > Acidobacteriota > Terriglobia > Terriglobales > Acidobacteriaceae > Telmatobacter. The sequence continues at coordinate 31,432 of PMHC01000083.1, read as the reverse complement.
ATCGTCGGGGTAATCGAGTACGGGCCGCAGAATCGCCAGGCGTTGCTCTGCCTGGGCTTGACTATCAGAATCGGGAAGCACAATACGCTCCGATAAATTAGCGGAAACGCCCGCGAAAAGCGGCCCAAATGAGGCCGCAGGCGGTGCGACCACGGTCAGGTGTGTCTGCACCGCCTGGGAGGGAGACAGGGGAAGGGAGCTTAGGAGATATTCGCGGACTGGGCGACCATTGGGTCCAGTTTGCGTTGATTCACGCGAGATAACGGCTCCGCACGCAACTTTTGCGCGCAGCCAGCGATCGGTCCAGCCTGTAATCTGCATCGCTTCCTCGGCCGAAATCCATTGCTCGGCTGAGGGCACAATGGCGAGCTGTAGGGCGGCGCTCATAGTTCTACCCCCCGCAGCCGCGCTTCGAGCGATTCGACCCTTTCGTTCGCCCGCTTCTGCCGCAGATATTCGCGGCCGAGCTGGAGCATCTCGAATTCAGCCTGATCGACGACGTAGTAGCCAGCTGCTTCGATCAGGTTGCGCAAAAGAGAAAAATCGTCGGTGGCAATACAGAAAGCGCGAGCTAGTTCTGCTGGAAACCGAAAATCCTCCCGCGATTCCGCGGTAAATGCGTTGATCCGTCTTGCCGTGACTTCGGTGCCGGTAAGCAGCGTCATGATTTCAGCAAGTTCTTCGCGGCTTTTCGCGGATTTGCGGATAGCCTCGACCAAGGAGGCGCGGATCATTCCGGCGTCGTTGAGAGAGCCGGGAACGATCGAATTGGGCCTGTCGAAGAGTTCCTGCTGCAAAATAGCGGGGAATTTTTCCTGTGCTTTTGACGTAGACGTGATTCGGGCACTAGCCGAAGATTGTGAGCGTGATGATTGCTTCATGCCGCACGCTCCGCCAGGCGTTCAATATGCCGCCATTCCCGTTCCAAACGCTTCAGCACTCGCGCCGAAGTACTCATCCCAAGAGCCACGCGCCGAACATGTTGTGGCGTCACGTCCAACTCCCGCGCCAACGCCGAATAATTGACCCTACGTTTTTGCTGATCGCGCAAAATTGTTTGAACCGGGCTAAAATGGGTGTTCAAATTGAAACTCCGGAAGAACAGGTTAAGTATAAGCGCGCTTATATGAATGTCAACGGTAAAAGTACGCTTTTTTCGCAAATGACCCGTGCGCTAGGTGCGCATATCCGATCTGTTCGCTCAGCAAAAGGGTTGACGCAAAAGGAGTTTGCGGATTTATTCGGGGTTAGCCAGGTTGCTGTATCTAACTGGGAAAAAGGCACAGATCGCCCTGCCCCTCGCATATTGGCAAAGCTCTCCACCCTGACTGTCAATGCAGAACTAAAGGACTACTTCATCATGGAGTCTGGTTTAGCGGATGCTCTACATGCTGGAAGTGGATTGGATTCAGGCACAACCATAACCCGACCGATTCCGCTTTTACGCGACCCGGTAGCAGCTGGAACCCCTCGCGCAACAGACGAAAGAGAAATTGCCCAGGTTTTAATGTTGCCCAAATTGTGGTTCCCGGCTACTGGCGAACTTTTTGCCTTAAAGGTTGCAGGCGACTCAATGACACCGATCATTGGCGATGGCTACATAGTGATCGTCGATACCTCACGTCGAGATCCACGAAAATTAGTTGAACGCATGGTTGCCGCGCGAGAAGGTGACGGCATTACGATTAAATGGCTCCGTAAAGACGGGGATACCTATATGTTGGTTCCACAGCACATTTCACCGCGAATTCAGGTGCGCGTTATGCGCGCTGAAGGGAATTTTTCTATTGTTGGCGAGGTAATCAAATGGATTGGCCAGCCTGCATCGGTCAGGAAGCATAATCGATGACATTATTCGATGCTCAGGAACCACTTGAAAAGTCAGTTTCTCTTACGCCGCGATCAATTTTCTGGGCGATATTCGCCGCCTTATGGGCCTTCAGCCTCAGCGCCGGTTTGGTCTACTTGATCCTTCGATTCATTTTTGCCTACATCCTGCAGACAAATTAACAATCGTATTTGGCATGAGAAACGCGGGACGAATATTGCTATCTTCGCCTTGTCTTCGCTAACCATGCGAGCGATACTGATGGACATGGCAAGTCCTATCAGTTGGCCTGGTGGCAAACAACAGCTTTTGAAGACGCTGCTTCCGCTTATCCCCGCGCATCGCAATTACGTCGAAGTCTTTGCCGGAAGCGCAAAGCTGCTCTTCGCCAAAGAGCCATCGCCGCTTGAGGTGTTGAACGATGTAAATGGCGACCTCATCAACTTTTTTCGTGTGGCCAAGCATAGGCCGGCCGAGCTGGCCGAGCGGTTCGAACAAGAGTGCGTCCACGCCGGTCGCTTCCGCGAGCTACGCGCTGAAGTTCCTCCAAATGACGAGATTGATCGCGCGCTGCGATTTGCTTATTTGAGCTGGTACAGCTTTTCTGGTAAAGGCGAACATTTTGCGCGAGCCAGCGCCATGTATCCGCGCATCAAACGCCCTCTGGATACGATACGGTCACTGCTTGAGCAGACCTCCGCGCGCCTGGCGCGCGTACTGATCGAGCAGCGGGATTTTGCCGATGTTCTCGATCGTTATGACCATCGCGATACGTTTTTTTATCTCGATCCACCCTACATCGAATACGAGCCCAACGGTCGTTATGTGCCGCTCACGCGCGAGCGCAGAGCGGAGATGTTTGCGCGCCTGGCGAAGCTGCACGCGACGTGGCTAATGAGTTTTGAGGATCACGCCGAAGCGCGTGCTGCCGCCAAGCAATATGGATTTTCTTTGCGCCGAGTTGGTGTACTCTATACGCTCAGTGGCCAATCCAATCGCAAGCGTGTGCACGAACTGCTGATCGGAAACTATCCGCTAGCCGCTTAAATTCCCCTATCAATCGCCGCTTTTCTCCAGCACTAATGCCAATTTTGACACCAGATCGACACGCGCGACCTGCGGGCCACGCGCGCCGCTGATGCAGGCGCATCGCGCCTACGCTTGACTCACATCCTCCGGGATGGCACCGCGAATTCTTAAACAAGAAAGGATCGCGGGGAGCCAGAGCAAACGTGCGTCGTGCCGGGCAATAGAGAAGCAATCATGCTTCAAACATTGTTCGGCCGCCACGCTATTGCACCGGAGCGCGAGGCGCGGATGAACACTCAGCAGAATTTGTTTTTGAAAATGGTGGCTCCGGCAGCGCAGGCGGCGCAGAAGAAATGGAGCGTGCCGGCGAGCGTGACCATCGCGCAGGCCATCCTCGAAAGTGGATGGGGAAAATCCGCTCTGGCGCAGCAAGCCAACAACTTTTTCGGCATCAAAGCGGTCGCTCACGCGCAGGCCGACAGCTATGCGGAGTTCAAAACCAGCGAGTTTGTGGACGGCCGGCGCACGGCCGAGATGGCGAAGTTCGCGCGCTACGCATCGCCAACTGATTGTTTCGCCGCGCACGCGGTGCTGCTGGCGCTGACATCCCGCTACCGTCCGGCCATGATCGTGGCGGACGATCCCTCGCATTTTTGTGCTGAGCTACAGCTTTGTGGGTATTCGACCAACCCGCAATATGCCGCGTCGCTCCGTGCGCTGATAGCGGAGTTTGACCTTACGCAATACGACCTCCAGCCGGACGGTCCGGCGGCCGCACAGACAGCGGCTTAATGCAAATGCCGGGTTTGCCCCGGAGGAGGAATCAATGAATCTCATCTCGAACATTTGGAAACATCCGAAGACCTCGGTGGCTGGCTTGCTGATTTGCGTTGCAACCGTTGCCGGAGTGCTGTCGCAACAGGGCATCACACTGGGCACGGCGGGAACCGGCACGCTCGTCACGCTCATCTCCGCGCTGGCCACGGCGTTGCTTGGGTTGCTCGCCAAAGATCCCGGCTCGGGAAGCGCGACGAACAACAGTGGCTCGACCGGCACGCAGGCCAAGCTCGGGGCCTGGATGCTCATCGTGCTTCTGACCTTGGGCACTCTGCCTACGGCCGGCTGCTCAGCCAGCGACGTGAACAAGGTTGTGACCGAGATCAACGCCTACCTGCCGACGGCCGTGAGCCTGTTGAACGAGGCCATCACGATCTATTCGGCGGTAAGTACCAACGGTTCGGATTCGGCGAGCGCGACCAGCGCTCTAACGACCGTCGAAACCGACCTGACGAACTTGGAAAAACCACTCTCCGATTATCTTTCGGCAACATCGAGCGCGACCAAAACGACAGCGTGGAGCAATATCAAGGCGCTAGTGGATACAGCCGTTGAAGATACCGATGCGCTGCTCCAGACTGCATCCGTGAAGAATAGCAACAGCCGCTCGGCTGGCGTTGTGGTAATTGCATCGCTGGATGCGGCGGTGCATGTCATTGACGGCTACGTTTCCTCGACTGAGTCGACGAGCGAAGTAAAAGCCAAAGCATCGAAACGCGCAATCCATCTCAAGGCGGTCGCGGGGTATTGGAGCGCAAGCGACCGGCAGATGATTGCCAGCACCGCAGGCGCGCCGTATGCGGTAGCGCTGTGGCAAGCTGAAGCGCTGGGATTTTAACCAGCTTGCGCAGCACTCGCGAAAAGAAGCACTGCAATCCGCGTTAACCCGTAACAAACAAATGAGAGGAGCATTATGAGTTTCTTTGGAAAAATCGGACATGCGCTTGAGGATGTTGCAGAAGCCATACCCGTCGTTCCAGGGCCGCCGATTCCGCCTGATCCGAATCAGCCGAATCCTGGGCCGCCACCGCCGCCTGCACCTGGTGCGCCGAATCTTGTACCGCCGCCGCCGCCTGTACCGGGCGCGCCGATTCCTAAGCCGCTCCCCTAACTAAGTTTGCGCGGGCTGTCTCCAATCGACGGGCTCATAACCCAATCCGATTGGAGTGCCTCCAGCCCGCGCAAGTAAGGAATCGTATGGACACGCTTACCTATCACCTCACGCCTGAGCAGGTCGCCGCCAAGCAGCAAAAGCTGGCGGCAACCGGCGTGACTCTGCCTTTGCCGTCGGGGACGATCACCCACGACACGATTCTCGGCGAGGTCGAGATCGACTATGCCTACGATGCTGCCGCACAGGTTATGAAGATCGACGTGCCAAGGTATCCGAAAGTAGCCGAAGGGAAGATCAAGTCCACGCTCGACAAATGGTTCGCGGAGGAATCATGATCGATCGATCGCAGTTAAAATTAGGCCGCCCCATTGTGCGGCACAGCGCAGCTCACCGGCTGGCGGCGCATAAGGTTATGGCTTTGCTGCCCGCGCCTCCCGCCGCAGCCGACAATACCGACGGCGTTACCGACTGGGGCATGATGCTCAACGGTCCCGATCCAAACAACCCGCCTAGCGCGCCGGATGGTCTTGGTGACTGTACGATCGCCGGGCTCGCGCATTCGTTGCAGGTGGCGACGCTGGCCGAGGGCAAGATCGTTACGGCGCTCGACAGCATTGTCGAGGGCGCATACAAGAAATACTGCGGCTACGATCCCAACGATCCAAACACAGACCAGGGCGGCATTGAGATGGACATCCTGGCCGGCATCAAGCGCGACGGCTTTGCCGGCGACACGCTGCTTGGATATGTCTCGCCCGATCCACAAAACCTGGACCACGTCCGCAAGGCAATTGCCTATTTCAAATCTGTTTACATGGGCGCAGAATTGCCGCTTTCCGCGCAAAGCTCTGGTCTATGGGATGTGGTGAGCGGCCAGCAAGGGACGCCAGGCGGCTGGGGTGGCCACTGCATGGTCGCGCCGAAATACACCGCTGACGGCAAGATTCAGTTCGTCACCTGGGGTGAGAATCAGCCGGCGACGCTTGCTTGGTGGCAAAAGTACGTGGACGAGTGTCATGTGCTGCTGTGGGCATCGATGCTGAAGCTGTGGCCGGCGGCGAAGCAGGAAGCGGTGCTCTCGATTCTGCAAGAGATCGGTTAAGGGATTTCGCAAGGAATTGGCGATGGACAAAGGGAAGAAAAATCGCGCATGGAAGTGGTGGATCTTTCGACACTGGCATCGCCGTAAACGGAAACACACAACCGCAGTTGCAATTTTGTTTCAAGGAGAGAAGCAGATGGGCACTTTGAATTCCATTTCTGAGACGGCCGGTCAATCGGTCGTCGCGTCGGTTATTCCGCTGGAAGCCGACGGCACCACACAAACCCCCAGCGCCACGATTACGAGTCAGACGTTTTCGGTCAGCGACTTATCGATCGCCACGTTGACAGACAGCGCCGATGGCTCGGCCACAATTGCGGCCGTGGCTGCCGGCACTGCGACGGTTTCCGTGAGCGCCGTGGTGACCGACGCTGACGGCACCGTGCAGACCTTTAGCGCGACGGGCACCGTCACCGTAGCCAAACCGACCGGGCGAACGGCTTCGATCGCCATCAGCTTCGGCACTCCCGCTTAATAAGGAGTCGGCGGGTAAGGGAGCCTGTTGCGCCCTTACCCGATCCGGCAGTCTGTCTCTACGGAAAATGCGGATGAAAAAGGAAGGATATCCCGAGCAGCATTTCGAGTTTCAGGAGATTGATCGCGCCCATTGGGAACGTATCAAGGCTCGATCCGCGAAATATTTGAGTATGAAATTCTCCGATTTTATGGGAGAGACCGGGGGCGATCTGAACATCTCCTGGCGGTACGTCCCGGTCGCAAAAATGCTTTTTTGCCGTGTTATTCGGTGGCCGAAATACTGGAAAGCGTACTATCCAAACGATTTATTGGCGCTGGTCGTTTACGGCCCCATCAAAGGCGGCAAAAGGGTGGATTGAGCGGCCAAAAGGGAGAAATCGTATTAAGGCGTTTTAAGGCATCGAAAAAGCCAACTGAGGGGAACGTACCACCCATGCAAAAGGTATGCGCCTGGGGTATTTTTACGTGGCAGCGTTGAGGGGTACGGGGAGAGGTTTGATGACGCCAAGAGTTCGAAAGCTGAGGAGGGGGAGTTGGGCACGATGACGACGCTGGATCTGGGGGCTGCAAAGATGCCGAGCGAGATCTCGGCTGGCTTTCGTTCGGGGTGGCTACGGTACGTGAAGGTCGGTTTGAGTTCGGCTGGAGGGGCCGCCCTGGTTCTGGCAGCTTTTGGCTTGATCCAACGGCAGCCGGTCGAGGGATTTCAGCTTCTGACTTCCTGGGGGCCTTGGCCGGTCGTAGCGATCATCGCGCTAGCTTTGCTGGCGCCATTTTTCTCGCGCCTGCTTGACATCATCTCGACCAGCTTTAATTCCATCGTCACCAGCACGCACCAGACGGCGGAAGCGCAGACCAAGATGGCCAATGCGACGAGCGATCTGGCCGAGCAGGGCAAGCGCCAATTCGAGGAGGTCGAGCGAATGGCGATTTACGCGGCGCGCGAATTTCCGAGTGTATACGAGAGATTTGACCAGCAGGACCAGGTCTTACAGTCGTTGTCGAACTCGGTAGAGCGTTTGCACGCACGGCTGGATACAGCAGAGGAGACGGAACGTCATGGGAATTGAATTCGCATCGGAGCGGGGGTTGATCCAGGCGCGGCGCCGGCGCGGAATCATCTTGAAGCTCGTCCGGCAGGGCCACGAGAATCAGTTCTCGCGGATGGACGATTTCGAGGTCTGGGCCATGCTGCAGAAACTTGGGCAGACGGTGGGGCGCGACCAGGTCGTCACGCTTCTTCAGGATCTACAGGTGCTCGATTACATCGACTTCAAGTCCCAGACCAATGAGATCACCGGCCGAGTCGAGCTGAGCATGATCCAGCTAACAGCTACTGGCCTGCGCTTTGTGACGGCAGGGCGTAGCAACGACGATGTGCTGTTTGCCTAGACATGACCAAGCCCAGACCAAAAACCGGCGAACCGCGTGTGAAGCATCAACCGCTCAAGATCGACTTGTTGCCGCAGAGTGCGCGCGACGCGATCCAGACGCTCTACGATAGCGGCCACACCTGGCTTGAGATCGCGGAGCAGTCTGCGCGTCCATTTAGCGAAAAGTGGAAAGAAGATGCCGGCGGTTTTGTCGATTGGGAAACGCTCGATTTGAAAGTGTTGGAGCAGTTCCCCGACATGAAGCTGCCGAAATCCACACTGCAACGCTGGTTCGATCTACGTGTGCGACAAGCCAGGCAGTTCGTGTTGCGCGAGAGCGCGCAGGCGCGCGAGTTCGCGGCGGCTTTTGCCAAATGCGATCTTGACGGTGCCAACGCCGCAGTGGTGAATGCCCTGCGCGACCAAGTCTTTGCCTTGATGCAGAGCGCCAGCGCGGGCAATAAATTGCTCTTTGTAAAAAATCTGGAGAATCTTACGCTCGCCATGACGCGCATTCAGCGTGTCGAGATCCAGGAGCGTCGAGTGGCTGTCGATGAGCGACGCGTTGCTCAGCTTGAGCTGGAAGCCGAGCAGAAACGCAAGCAGATGGAGGCCGAGACGGAAAAGGCAGCCGGCAAGCTGCGCAAGGGCGAGCTGACGGTCGAAGACATTAACCGGCTCCGCGAGCGCGTCTTCGGGCTGCCGCCGGTAGCCTCGGAGGCTCCGGCTCATGCCTAGTTTCGAGTTTCCGAAAAAAGAGATCAAGCTGCCGCCGGTGATTCAGCTCCGGGGCTATCAGCAGCGTTGGATCGACGATCACACACGATTCAAGGCCGCAGTGAAGTCGGCGCGTATTGGCTACAGCTACGCCACGGGCCTCGAAGCCATCATGAGCGACGAGGATGGTTGCCTGATCCGTCCGAATGATACGTGGACTGTTCTGAGCGCGTCGAAAGCGCAGTCGACGGAATTCATCGAGACCTGCCAGAAGAACCTGCAGCTCATGGGCGGCACGGCGCAGCTCTATCAGGACGAAGATTTTATCGACACGCTGGGCCGGATCGAGGCCATACAGCAGCGCATCAGCTTTCCGAACGGTTCGCGGATCATCGCGCTGCCGGCGAATCCACGTACGGCGCGCGGCTATCCCGGTAACGCCATCCTGGACGAATTCGCGCATCACGAAGACAGCTATGCCATCTTCGCCGCGGTCTTCCGCCAGGTCGCACTCGGCCACAAGCTGCGCGTACTCTCGACGCCCAACGGCGAACAGGGAAAGTTTTACGACATCGCGCGCCAGCTCGGACTCGACCTGGGCGTCGCGCCATCCGAGTTGCCGGTCAAGAAAGACGGCTGGAGCGGCCACTGGGTCGATGTGTACATGGCCGTGCGCGAAGGCTGCCCAATCAACATCGAGGAAATGCGCCTCGGCTTGAACGACGACGATACATGGAACCAGGAATTTTGCTGCACCTTCCTGAAAGCCACCGGCGCGTGGCTGACGCTCGATTTGATCGCTGCCTGCGAAGACAACGACCTGGGCGCGACGCTAATACATCTCGATCACACCTCGCCGGTAACGGCGCTGAAAGATTTTGCCGAGAAATTAGCCGACGGCAAGCACGGTCCGCTGTCGGCCGGAATCGATGTGGCCCGCGATCACGATGCGACCTGCCTGTGGCTCGACGAGAAACTGGGCGATGTCGCGCATACGCGGCTGGTGGCGTGGCTGCACAATATCAGCTTCCCGAATCAATTCAGGATCATGAATCCGGTGGTGAAGCTGACGAGGCATACGGCGATCGACAAAACGGGCATGGGCGTTGGACTTTACGACGACTTTGACGAAGCGAATCCTGGCCGGATTCTCGGCGTGAGCTTCAGCGGCACGAACGACAATGGCGTTCGGCTAAAGACCGATCTGGCGATTCGCATCAAACGAAATCTTGAAAAAATGCGTTCGCGCATCCCCTACGACGGCTGCATCCGCACTGAGTTTCAAGCGATCAAGCGCCAGGCAACGTCGAGCGGCGTAACCTTTGACGCTCCGCGCATCGAGGTCGATAGCGCCGTAGCCGGCGGACAAAAGAAAAAACTCACTGCCCATGCTGATGTGTTCTGGGCCAAGGCACTGGCCGATCTGGCCGCGGATGTCGATGTCTGCGGCCTGGGCATGGAAACAACCGGCGTAGCGCCATCGAGCACGCTGCTAGGAGGATTGTTCTAATGGCCGATGAAAAGACCTTTCAAGCGCCGCCGCTGCCGCCGCGCGGCGAAATTGTGACGCAGGAAGCGCTGTATCAATCGCAGCTCTCGCTCTATAGCAATTCGCTGGCTTTCGGTGGTCTCCGCAATCCTTCGATGATCTGGGCCACGATGGTCTACAACCATCCGCAGGCCATGCTGCTTTACCGCGAGCTGGAAGACAAGGACGAGGATGTCGCCGATGCTCTCGAAACGCTGCGCCTGAAGGTGCTGGAGCGCGATCACGATGTCTCGCCCGGCGACGAGAGCCAGCTCGCGCTCGATGTGGCGCAGTTTGTCAAAGATCAGCTCGCCAACGTTGAGGATTTTCACTCGGTTTTGGATTGTGTCCTGGATGCGCCAGGCTACGGCTTCACCGTGCAAGAACAGGTCTTCGATACAAGCGCTGGCCAGGCATCTCTGGTGGGCATCAACGACTGCCCGCAGGAGCTTTTCTTGTTTGGCAGCCGCTATGAGCCGCAGATTGGACCGCTGCAATTCCTGAAGCAACCTTGGGCGTCGAGTGGTGATCTGGTGCCCGAAGAAAAGTTTCTGGTCTTCACCTATCGTAAACGCGGCCGCAATCGTATGGGACGGCCGCTCCTCAAGTCGGTATTCTGGCCGAGTTGGTTCAAGCGCAATCTGGAACGGTTGTGGCTGAAGTTCGCCGAAAAAGGCCCTGGCACCGCAGTTGTGTACTACAACGATGCAGACAACGTGGAAGAACGGCAACAGGCGGCTAGTATTGCGCAGGCGATCGTGGACGGTGTCGCAATTGCGGTACCGCAAAATCTGAAATTTGAAACCGAGCTGCTCAAAATCGCTCGTTCGCAAGATCCGGCCACATACGAGAAATTCTTTGAAGCGATGCAATACTCGATTGCGCGAAAGATTCTCGGCGAGACGCTGACCAGCTTTGGCAACGAGGGCGGCCACGGCTCGAATGCGCAAGGGCAGACACACACCGAGACGCTCGATACGCGCGTGGCCGAGTTGGCGCGTTCCGTAGCTTCGGTCATCAATTCTCAGCTCGTTCGGCGGCTGGTGCTGTGGAACTATGGTCCGGACGCGCCGATGCCGAAGTGGAGCTTCAACGTTGGCGAAGAAGAGAACCTGAAAGACCGCCTGGTCGTCGACATGGGCGTGCAGAAGATGGGCAAACAGATAACGGCCGGCTACGTGTCCAATCGTTACGATGTGCCGCTGGTGAAAGGCGAAGATCCAGACCTGCCACTGGTGCCTAGTGCGAGCGCGGCAGCGCCCGCGAACTTGGGCGCCCCGGACGATGGCGATACCTTTGCCGAGGACGCAAAGGAACAGCACGAGTTCGACGAGTTGGTCGAGCAGCTCAAAACAGGCGCCGATCCGCTGCTGGCGCATCGGACGCGCCAAGTCGCGGCCTCCGCGCAGCCGGTCGAGGTAAGCGAGTAGCATGGCGATCCGCGTTCATCTCGCCGCGCCGCACGATGCCAACTTCCGCGAACAGCTCGGCACGCTGCTGGCGCGGCACATGGCGGCGGCCGACGTGCTCGGCCGTCTGCAGGTGGTCAGGCACGCCTATGCCAAGACGCATCGGCGGTTGCCGCTGGCTACCACCTCGCGGCGTGTGCACTTTGCCGAAGACGATGACACGGTGAGTGCCGCCTTCGATGTAGGCGGCGATGAAACCGCCGAGCGCATCCGCGATCTGACGCCGGTTACCAAGCAGATTTTCGATGGCCTCACGTCGCAGTATCGCCGCAACGCATTTACGATTGCTGGCGCGGCCGATCTGCGCCTGGTGCAGAAGGTACAAGATGCGCTGGCCGAGGGTGCCAAGAAAGGCGAAACGGCAAGCGACTTTCGCAAAGCTGCCGACCAGCTCACGACGGCCTCCGGCGTGGCCAATATCAATGCTTTCACGCTCGATACAGCTTTTCAGACGGTGATGCAGAAAATCTATTCCGCCGGGCGTCTGGAACAAATGAGCGAACCACACATGGTCGACGCGCTGCCTTTTTGGCAATACTGGACGGTAGGCGATCTGCGGGTACGGCCGGAGCACGCGGCGCTCGATGGCTTTATTGCGCGCGCGATCGATCCCGTTTGGCGTAAGATTTATCCGCCGTCCGGTTTCAATTGCCGCTGCTCGGTGGTGCCGATTCCGGCCGAGGAAGCGCTCAAGATTGATCCGAATGCAAGCGAGGGCGGCCTGGAACGGTTGCCGATGCTGGCGCGCACGCTCGTTCCGCAAGAGGGCTTTGGCTCCCTGATCGCCGCATAAAACCTAGAGATTCCATTCCTACACTGTGCAATTTATCCGCAAGATAGACGCCCGCGCCGCGCGCGTCCTGCGCGCCCACGCGCCTTTTCTATCCCGCGATACTTGGATCGATGGCAGAACTCACCAAGACGATCGATGGTAAGCCGCATTCAGCGGACGATTTCGCGTATGTAGGCGACGCCAAGGATATTTCCACTTGGCATCTTCCTATCGACAAGGAACACATCGACTCAGCCTTGAAGATGTTCGGGCATGAAAAGAATGTGCCCGCCGATGCCAAGGTTGCCACGGCACATAAGATCGTCGCCGAAGCGAAGAAGCAGGGCCTCGACGAAGATCGCATCAAGAATTTCGAAGAGAAATACTGCAAGAGCGTCGAGCACGGTGAAGCGCCGCGTGGCTGGATCGAGATCTTCCGCGCCGGAGATTACCGGCCGCAGGGCAAGATCAATATCACGCGGCAAGATCTCGAACGCGTTGTGCGCAACTATGATCCGGATTTCCATGAAGCGCCGGTATGTGTCGGCCATCCGAAGACCGACGCGCCGGCTTTTGGCTGGATCGAGCGCTTGGCGCTCGATGGTGACACGTTGCTGGCTAAAGAAAAGCAGGTCGACCCGGCATTTGACGAAGCACGCAAGACTGGGCGTTATAAGAAGCGTTCGGCCGCGTTCTACCTGGACGCCGATGGCAAAGTGGGCGGCCTGCGGCATGTGGGCTGGCTGGGTGCGCAGCCTCCTGAAGTAAAAGGCTTGAAAAATCTCAATTTTGACGACGCCGGCCGCGAGTTCGTTGAACTTGCGTTCGGTGAGGAGGAAACCGTGGGAGCTGAAAACGATAAGTCGATTGGCGAGCAGATCTCTGCCTGGTTCGCCGAGCATGTGCCGGGATTCGGCAAGGGCGCTTCGAAGGAGTTCAGCGAAGCGGATGTGAAGCGCATCGCCACCGAGGCGATAACCGCGGCGACCGCGCCGCTCCAAACCAAAATCTCGGAGCTTGAAACCAGCGCGAAGGCGCAGACGGCCAAGTTCGCTGAACGTGAAACGGCCATCGCCACCGGAGAAACCAAGGCTCGGGTTGTCGAAGCCATCAACAAGCTGAAAGGCGAGGGTAAGTGGGTTCCAGCCTTCGACCGGGCTGGCTTGCCGTTGGTCTTCGAGGAGCTGGCCAAGGCGACTACAACCATCGAGTTTGGCGAAGCCGACCAGGATGGCAAGAAGCCGCAGGTTGCGCCTTTCCAGATGCTCGTCGAGTTCATGGAGGGCCTGAAGAAGATCGTGCCGAATGCGACCTTCTACGAAGGCGGAAAGGTTTCTGGCGGTAGCAAGTCGAGCGGCGATCCGCTGACCGATGCCGCGCACGCACGCATGAAGGAGAATCCGAAGCTCAACTTTGGTGAGGCGCTCGACGAGGTTGTCGCCGAGAAGCCCGAGTTGACCATGGCTGGCGGTATGAGCGCCGGCTCGGTGTAGAGAACCTGACTGCCAGATGTTGATTCTGGCGGCGGCGAGGTTGGCGCCGTGGGCTTTAGCTGGGTAGCCACCGTCTGCCCGGCACACTTTGACAGCCCCAGGAGGGCACGCGATGTCGAACATTTCTGTTTCGGTAAAAGGGCCGAAGGAGCCCCAGATGAAAGAAAGCCTGATCCCGGCGGCAACCACGCTCAAGCGCGGCCTGGCCGTGATCTACGGCACCGACGAATATCATGCGGCGCTGGCGTCTACGCTGGGCGGCGCGATCCAAGGCGTCGTCGAAGAGGATGCCGTTTCCACTGAATTGCCGGTCTCGGTGATCGAGTTCGGCCCGGCGATTGTCCAGATCGGCGCGGCAGTTTCGGCCGGAGACTTCCTTTCGGTGAACGCCGCCGGACAGTTCATCACGGCCGCGAGCACCTACCAAATCGTGGGCCGCGCGCTGTCGGGGAATTCCAACGCGGGCGATTTCATTACCGCGAATATCGCCCCGTGTGGCGCCGTCAAGGCTTAACGCGCCGTCGGTACTGGCATTTTGTGTGGTGTGAGCGATTTTGTCCCGCGAGGGCAGGAGGAAAAGTTAAATGGGCGGCTATGTAGGAAACATGCCGGTCGGAACCTTGAATGTTGCGTTGAGCAACTTCGCCAAGGAATTCCGCAACAATGCGCTCGTGGGCGATCGTTTCGCGCCGCGCGTGCCTGTGGCTCGTCAGAGCTACCAATACGTGGTTTGGAACCGCGACAACTGGCGTGTGCCTGGTTCGACACAGCGCGCTCCCGGCGATCGGCCGACCACTGTGCGGCGTAGCTATTCCGTTTCGCCGTACATGTGCAAGTCGCACGCGCTGTCGGGCAAGGTTCCCGAAGAGTCCGAGGCTTACGGCCTGGGATTGGGCTTTTCCACCAAGAAGCAACTCGTACAGCAACTAACGGATCAGATCCTGCTCGCACGCGAGGTCGAAATCGCCAAGCTCATGCTGAGCACGGCTAACTTCCCGAATGGTGTCACGCTTTCGGGCACTTCTACGTGGGATTCGTATCCGACGACGCCGAACACGGGCAGCGACGGCTCGCATCCGATCAAGGTGATGGAGGGTTATAAGGCTCTTCTGCGGCAGTCTGGCGTGCAGGATAACCAGATGACGCTCCTGCTCTCCGATCCTGTCGCCACCGCATTGGTGAACCACCCCGACATTATCGACCGCTTCAAGTACACGAACTCGGGCGGACTTATCACGATGGAGATGCTTTCGAGCGTCTTCGGAGTTCCCGTGGTGAAGGCCAGCGCAATCATGCTCGACAAGGCGAATACGGCGAGCTGGGTCTGGGGCAACAATGCGCTGCTTGCCTATGCGCAAGCCGCGCCCACAATGGACGACATTAGTTGCGTCAAGACCTTTGTCTGGTCCGGTGGCACCGATGGCCAGGGCAACACGATTGCGCCGCCTCCGAACACCGTCGATGGCTATGGCGTGATCGAGTTTCCCGATCCTTACCGCGATTCCAAGGCGACCTGGGAGTCGATCGACTGGTACTACGGCCTCGAAGTGACAGCGACGGAAACGGCGATTCCGATTCTGAACGCCGTGGCCACGCCGACGATGGGCACCGTGGCCGGCGATATTGAGGGATAAACCAAAACACGAGCAGTAAACACGAGAGCAAAACGGGGCGGAGGTTAGTCGGTGCCGCCCCGTTGGCGGCATCAATCTGAAGGAGATGAAATCGATGAGTGCGAATCAAAAGGAAGAGACAAAGGCTGTAAAAACGCGCACGTATGTCGCGGTGGGCAATCTGCGGCACGACGGCAAGCACTATACCGCCGGCGCCAAGATCGAGCTGACTGACGACGAAGTCAAAGCGCTGCCGAAAGGCACCGTCAAGCCGTTTGTGGAGTCCGCGAAGTAAGTGGCCTACGCGACCCAAGACGACTTGGTCCCTCTGCGCATGTCGCAGAAAGATCTGAACGAGTTGACGATCGACGATCCCGACGTTGATCCGACCTCGGACGCCGGCAAAAAAATCGTGGCCTCGATCACTGGCAAGGCGCTCGACGAAGCGTCGGGGCGTATTGAAAGCTATTGCCGCGCGCGGTACGTCACGCCGTTGCAAGCGTCCGAGGATGTGAAATCACTGACGCTCGACATCGCGATCTACATCCTCTTCACGCGCCGGCGCGAGACGCCGACGAACGAAACGGCGCAAGAGCGTTATAGCCAGGCGATCGCATTTTTGAAGGACATCGCCACGTCGAAGGCTTCGCTCGATCAACCTGCAAGTTCTTCGGCAACGCAATCTTCGATCGCCGGGCCGGAGCTTTCCGATAAGGATCGCAATCTGCGCTTCAGCGATTCGCAGATCGAGGGATTTGTTTAGTGGGAGATTTCGTCCAAGTCGATGATGGCAAAGTCGTGGTCGGCCTGCGCCGGTTCGCGCTTTCGCTGGATCAGAATGCCGAGCTGATGAAGGAAATCGGCATGTCGCAGCTCGTGTCTGTGCGTCGTACCTTCCGCGAACAGGGCTCGCCTTCGGGATCGTGGGTTCCGCTGGCCGCCTCAACCATCAAGAGCAATCCCAAAATCTACGGGCGTGGCCACAAATTGCTGATCCGCAGCAGTCGATTGCTGAATTCGATTAGCGTCTATCAGCGGAAACCGGGCGAAGTGATTATCGGCACGAACTTGGTTTATGCCGCGGTACATCAATTCGGCTCGCGCGATCGCGGTGTGGCGATTGGCCCGCAGACAAAGGCCGAATCGGAGGCGGTGGTTAATGTAGGCGGTTTCAGCTATTCCCGCTTGTCGGCCGAACTGGGGACAGGTCATCTGCCCCACGCCGGCCGGCGCCGCATCCAGGGACCGCGCAATGCGCGCCGAGTGGTTGTTGGCGCGCACCGCCGCCACCAGAACATTCCGCCGCGGCCCTATCTGGTTTTTCGGCCAGAAGATCCTGCGCGCATCAAGGGGATTGCCGAAAGGTATGTGGCCAAGGCGCGGGCACAAGCCGCGCTGGGAGGTGGGCAGTGAGTTCCACCTTCCGCATCGATTATGTCGAGAAAGCGCTGATCGCTTTGCTGCTCGACGTGCTGCCGTCGGCTTATGGATCGAAAGTTCAGGTTGAGTCGCTCGGCGACGCTGATTTCAACGCTGATGGGCAGCTCACATTGCGGCCTCCATGCATCCGTGTGAGGTATTTAGGTGCCGATTACGATCCACTGCATGACAACAAGCGGCTGACCTATCAGCCAAAGCAGCAATTTGAGCTGCTCTGCTTTGAGTCGTCTTTACGCAGCAAAACCGATCAGCGGCGCCAGACATTGGTGCTGGTGGCCACGGTGCAGGATCAGATCGCCGGAGCCCGGCTGACGCTGGCGGATGGAAGCAAAACGATGCCGATCACGTTGGTTGCGGTCCGGCTGGTCGATACGGACGAAGGGCCTGTGGATCAGCTCTATTCGGTCGTATTCGGCGTGGAAGCGATCGCGCAATTCAGTGGCGCGAACGGATAGGAGCTGGCGATGGTGCAATCGGATTTCGTAAATATCGAATTGAGCAAGGAAGGCGCAGCTATGGCCGGCGCTAACGGTGCGCTGCGCATCACCACTCTGCATTTCAGCTATCTGTTTCAGCCCGGCGCTTCCGAGCGCGTGCTGACGAGCGAGTGGGCGCGCGTTCTCTCGCTTGAAAAGCATCAAGGCACGCCAATCTTCCAAGTAGTGGCCGACGCCGCGCAGCCGGATAAAGCCAAGCTAATCGCACAGCCGGACGAAGCCAAGCAAAAAGGAGCCAAATAACATGGCGGGACCGTACAACTTCGAATCGCAGCCAAAGTTTCTACGCAACCTGTTGCTGAGCGCAAACAAGCAGACGGCGTGGAATACCGCACTGGCCGATGCAGCTCTCACCTACCGTCAGCGTTTTGACGGGGCGGCAATTGTTGACCGGAAGCCTGGCCGGCGCACCGATCAATCCTATGCCGGCAAGGGTACGTCGTTTGCCACCAACGGCCAGATCACCAGTTTTGATACCGATTTCAGCGGCTTCAAGGCGGAGCTCTCCCCCTGGCTCGCCGGCTGGATGTTCGCTTTCCTGATGGGCAAAGAGACAGTGACGGGGGCCGCTGCGCCATACACACACGTTTTCTCCTTCGACGAGAGCACGCGCACGGCCGTACCGACAACGATCTACTGCGAAGACACGGCCGACGTGAAGTACAAGTGCCCCGACATGTGCGTGAACGATCTCACGCTGACCATCAACGACATCGGCGCAATTATGGCCGAAATGTCGATGATGGGCACCGGCATTCAGACTTCGGGCGCGCTCGGCTCTTCGCTGCCCGCAGCGCCGTCCGAGACTTATTTGCTGAACTCGGATGCTGTTTTGGCCTTCGGAGCCGTAGGAGCGGGAACCACTTTCACCGGACGCCACATGAACACGACCTTCAAGGCCGAGAATCAGCTCACCGTGCACCGTGGTCCTGGCGGTGGCCTCTATGGCCTGTTCGTTCGTAAAGGCAATCCGAAGTTCTCGATCTCAACAACGATCGCGGCCAAGGATACCGACGACATCTACAGCCTGTTCCTGGCCGATACGGCGTGCGTATTCACGCTGAACGTACCAACCGCGTCTGATGCGCAGTTGCAGATCTCGATTCCAGAAACACACCTGAAGACCACCAAGCTCGGCTTCGACGGCGAGATGGTGATATGGCAGATCGAAGCCGATGAAACTACCTGCTACCAGGCTGCGGGCGTAGCCCCGGTTTCGGTCTCGGTCGTCAACGACGTTGCCGCCTATCTGGTGGCCGCCTAAGCATCGCCTCTCTCGGCCCGGCACCGCTTCGCCGGGCCTGAGATTCGCAATCGGCTACGCGGATCTCAAGCTGTACGGAGTCCTTCACTCCTCTCTCTCCCCGCCGTGGGGAAATCCAAACAATTCAAAGGAAGGACTCTATGTCAGTTATTGATCTTGACAAGCCGCGCATTATCCCGATTACGGATCGCGGAACCAAATACACGCTCACCGTAGGTGTCATCACCAAAGCGCAATGGTTGCGCTACTTCGACGGCATCGTTTCAACCAGCGAAAACCAGCAGGGCAAGCTCATCGAGGTGTACGACGCGCGTTCTGCCCGCCTGGAGTTGGCAGAAACCGCGTTGATCGACGCCACGGGCTACGTCACCGGCGATAACGCCTCCGTGACTGCGCGCGAGCACTGGCAACAACTTTTGCCGATGAGCCATCGGCTGGCCGTTGCCGATGCACTGGTGGCTGTATCACGCGATGCAGATACCGACGATGCTCCTATTCAGCTTGGCAGCGAAACGGTCGTTCTACGCGCCCGCTGGGGCGCTGACGCATCCGGCGCTATGCAGGAGTACAGCGGCCTGCGGCATTTATTCCACACGCCTACGGCCGAACACCAGCGACGCTACCAGCGCGCCATAAGCCGCTCGATGATTGTGGGCGGCTCCCGCACCAGCAAAACGCAGTGGCTGGGTGCGCAGTCTACGTTGATCGACCTCTACGACGAACTGATCGAGAGTACGGAAGGCTATGCGGTTGGCAGCGATGAGCCGACTGATCGCGCTTCCATCATCAGCTCGATGGATAGCTATCACAAGGTGGCGGCGGCCGAACAGCTCTTCGCTCCCGCGCTGCCCGAGTTGGCTGAGGAGAAGTGAGCTTTGATCCGGCCCGCGACCAGGACGGCATGGTTCTCGCGCTCAATGAAATCTTTGAGCAGGATTTCGCGCGCGTGCAAATTGAGCGCGAGACGGCCGGAGCCAATCCGGAGACCAAGCGGCGATTGTTGCAGCAGATTCCCAAGCGCACGCTTTCTCCGGGCTATTACACCTGGGCCAACCATTTGCTTTGGCTCGAAGACAGGCGCAAAGCCGGCATTGCGTTCTCGCCGGCCGAGCTTTCGATGCAAGAGGCAGCGGGTCTGGTCGCACTCGATCGCGCCCGCGCCGATTTCAATTTCGCGCATCCACCGTGCTCGGCCTGCGGGGCACGGCAACGCAATCGTTACGGACAAGAGTGCTCGGCTTGCGGCGCCAAGTTCAGACGGAAAGGAGCTAAATAAAACATGGCGGTAAGCTCCTCAGCGGTCGAGATCCGGATTCAGGTTACCGACGTGAATTCCGGCAAGGTGATTCAGGATGTGACGGGCAATCTAGATCGGCTTGGGAATGCCGGCGTCGGCAGCGGCCGCAAAGTGCGCGAAGGGATGGAGGGGATTGGCAAAGGCGCCAATGAATCTCGTGAGCAAGTTCGCCTCCTGACAGAAGAATTGGGTATTCGTATGCCGCGCGCATTCCAAAAAATCATTGCGGGAAGCGCGGTAGCCCAGACTGCGTTACGCGCGCTTTCAACCGTCATGATCGGCTTAGGCGCCATTCAGATTGGCGCGATGATCTTCACCGAGGCGATTGCCGGCATCAAAAAATTCTACGAGAAGTTCATCGACGTCGACGGCGCGATGAAACGCTATAACAGCGAGGCGGCAAAGGCGGCCTCGGAGAACTTTTACGAACATGCGGGTTTGAACGAGCTGAATGCAGGATTGACGGAGGCCAACCACCAGCTCGCGCAACTCGAAGCCAAAAAGGCGAATTTTTCCGGTACCGGCAATTTTGCGGCGTCGTTTCTCTTGGGATCTGGTTTCGATTACTACTCTGTAAAAGATGAAAAATATAGACAAGGACTGCAAGGAGAAACGGACAAAATTGCGCAGGATAAGCGTGGCAAAGAGCACGAAGAGAATCTGCAGGAGATTCACGACAAAGCTGCCATTGCTGAAGCCGGCCTCATCGGAATTGCTAAAGAGCGTCGCGCTCGTCAGGAAGCATACGATGAAGCACGAGAAAAGCAGCGTTACGCCGTTGAGCAGCAGCGCGCCGAAGCGGAAATTACGCATCGTCCCCAAGATAAAAAGCCCGGCGAACCTGGATACATTCAGCCGATTCCATGGCCCGACGCCAATACCGGAAAAGCGGAAGCCGATCAGGCGCATCTGCACGCTGACGCGGAATTTCAGGCGCAACAAATTCAGGCTGGGCGCCAGGCTACGCAGGAACTTATGCAGATGCGGCACCAAGCGCTTGAAGCCGGTTTGCAGGGGGAAAAGCTCTACCACCAGCAAGAAGCCGATGCAATCGAGGATCTGAAATACAAGGCCATCAACCGCGCTCAGGCGGCCAACCTTATCCGCCAGAAATTCCATGCCGAAGAGATGAAACGGTTGGAAGACGAAAAGCGCGAGACCGAAAAGCTCTTTGGGCAGGCCGCGCTGGTCGGTTTCCGCGGCATGGGGCGTTCGCAAGCCGCGAGCGATCTGGCCATCGCGGATATTAATTCAGACAAAAATCTGGGTCAGGAAACCAAGAACGATCGCGTCGCTGCCGAGCGAATGCGCCTGGGAAACGAACTCGCCGAACAGCAGCGTCAATTTACCGAACAAATTGACTCGTTAGCTGAGAATTCCGCCGATAAGCAGGTCGCAGGCTTCGCACGCATCCGTGCCGAAGGCGAAAAGCAGCTTGCGGATCTCCAAAAGAAATTTGACGAAGTCTACGGTCAAGTCAACCGCCAGGCGCCTGGCGGCGAAGATCTCTACCAGGCCGGTGTTGCTCAATTGTCGCGTGGCCGCTCGGCGATCGACGCTGGCACGAATCAGCAAAGCGATGATCTCCGGCGTAAAAACGCGCAGGAGACCGACGAGTTGGAAGCACAGGCTCGCGCCAAATATCTCAACGCAGAAAAGCAACAAACGGCCGCAATCGAAACCGAGTACGAGCAGCGATTCAGCAAATTTCAGGAAGAACTGAAACAGCAGGAAATCAGCGAAGACGATTACAACCGCCGGGTTCAGGCCGCCGCACAGCTTCGCGATGCGGAAATGGTTGAGGCCGCCCGCCAGGCGCGGGAGAAGATGGCTGGAGAATTCTCGCGCTTCTTCCAAAATCCTACGGGCGCTCTCAAGGAAATGGGCGACAAGGCCGCCGGCGAGATGGCCGCATCGCTCATGCAGCGCACGCAAAATCGCTTTGGCGGCAAGAAAATCTCCGGCATGGACAACTGGACCGGCAACGGCTTCTTCGATCACATTGCCGGAACTTCGCGGGGTCATGAAGACAGATCGACGCCAAAAGCGGCGATCGTTGCCGGTCCGCAGTCGCTTTCGGTAGGTACGGCGCAGATCAATGTTGGCTCGGCCAGCATCGCGCTTGGCGGTGCTGCGCGTACGCCCGCTGCGGCGTTGGGAACAGCCGGCATTCCGGTAAGCACATCTTCCCCCGAAGCTGTGTTCAACGCTCCGGTCGCCGGAATTGTATCCAGCGGCGGCTCTGGCGAGTCCGCTTCCACCGCCGTGGCCCGGATTTCCTCTGGCAGCACGGCCGCCCCTCAAATCGCCTCCGGCAGCACGACTTCAGCCGTGCAGCGCAGCATGAGCATCGGGCAACAAGGCATCGGGCTGACCAGACAGGCTGCTTCCATCTTTGGCGGCGGCAAAACTGCCGGTTCGTCCGGGAGTTTTTTGAGCACTCAGAGTTCTCCAGCAACATCTGATAGCGGTTCGATTCCTCTTGAACAAACCAAAAACTTCGATGTGAATCAGATGGCTCATTCGCCCAGCGCTTCTGGCAAAGGCATGTTGGAGGGTGGTGGTTTTTCATCGAATGTCGCTGGCGCTGCGGGCGGCGCAACGGGCCTCTACAGCGCTTACGAAAGCAATGGCGGCGTAGGCGGCACTTTGAGTGGCGCAATGAGCGGGATGCAATTGGGAATGTCTCTGGGCGGACCGATTGGCGGGGCGATTGGCGCAGCGGGCGGCGCGGTACTTGGCGCGATTGGCTTTGGCGGTAAAGCAAAAGCCGAAGAGTACGACAAAAAGACAGTACAGCCGCGCATCACCGAAACGACGCAGTCGTATCAAACCGGCCAGACGAATTATTTGTCGGCCTACAGCGACCTGCAGGGCCTGGACACCGAAGCGCATCAGACGCTCAAAAAAATGGGTGGGGCGGGCGCCGGTTACTACAGCCATGTACAAAAAGAAATCAAGCAGGCCGAAGGTCGCCTAACGGGAGAAGAGCGCGGCGGCCGCAGTAATTACACGGGTGGCGCTGCGCAATTCAATGTGGGCGCCGATTCTATTCCGCACACCGGCATGGCGGTGATCCATGCAGGTGAACGGATCATGCCTTCCGATCAGAACGAGCGCATCACTCGCGCAATCGAAAGCTCGGCCGATAGTTCCAAGTTGCCGGTTCAATCGCAATCGAGTTGGGGTGGCGATCTGCACATCCACGCGATCGATGCCAAGAGCGGTGCGCAA
Organism: Acidobacteriaceae bacterium; assembly: GCA_003156495.1. GTDB lineage: Bacteria > Acidobacteriota > Terriglobia > Terriglobales > Acidobacteriaceae > Telmatobacter. The sequence continues at coordinate 8,348 of PMHC01000083.1, read as the reverse complement.
TGGTTGATGGCCAATAAACACGTTCTGCGCAGCGCCATCAACTCCAGCTACGCCGATAATTCCGGAGGCGCCGATGCCTGAGACTGACATCCTCAACTCCACCGCAATTTGGGAATCGGACATCGAGGACTCGATGTGCCCCGACTATGGTTTCACGCGCAAGCGCACCAATACTCAACTGCGCAAAAAGGCCGTGGGCAGTGATCCCTGGACGCGTGAAACGCAGAACACTGGCCACAGTTTTCCGCTTACCTGGTTAACTCGTAGTTGGGCTTGTGTGCAGCGTTTGAAATGGTACTTCGAACAATATGAAGATGGCTATTTCACTATCATCGATCATGACGGTGGCGGTCGCCACTATGTCGGTCGTTTCACAGGTTCCGAGTTTCCTCTTACTGAAGATGGAAACGGCAATTGGAGCGTACAGAATCTGATATTTGAAGAAATGCCGACGGCTCCTATGCTGCAATATCCCTCAGACTGGGATCACGAATCGATCCTTTTCTGCATTAATAATGACCGCGGCGACCAGAAGCTAGCCACGAACGGAGCGTGGACACAAGCTATCCTGAGCGCCGCGCCATCCATTACGTTGGGCGGCACCGCGCGCAGCAACCTGACGAAGACCTACATGACCGATCCCGGTACCAATACCGGCGACTGGGCAGCCTATGAATATCGCGGCTATGGATTCAAACTCTGGATGGTAACTGGCCCCGCGCAAGGCATCGCCACTGTCTACGTGGACGGCGTCATGAACTCGACGGTTGATTGTTATGCGAGCACGACAGCCGCCACGAGCTTGGTCCTGACCGTAACCGATCTTTCGCTCGACATTCATCGCGTGAAGGTTGTGGCGACGAATACGATGAACACCAATTCGAAAGCCGTGGCACTCGGCTGGTATGGCCTGCAGGTGATGCGATGAGTGTGTCGCTCAATTCCAGGCTGGCAGCAATCGGTGGCGCCCACACCGGCATTGCCGGCGTCAACTTGTTCGATGTGCTGGACGTGAACGGTAACCTCTATTATTGGTCGGATCGAAAAATCACGGCGCTAAATGTAATCACGGAAGCTCCGCCGACTAGCGCTACCGGCTCGGGGGCGCGCATTTGGGTGCCGGACGCGGCCGCAACAGTGCGAATCAATTGGGAAGATCAATATGGCGGCGGCGATCAGCATTTCGGCAATGGTTCGGTGTCTGTCATCTTCGACGGTGACGGAAACGCTACGATAACCTATTTGGGAATTTCTTCCGGTACCCTATATACCAACGATTTCGGTGTAAACGGGGTGGCTCTCGTAGGCGCAGGATTGAATGTCACCGGTCCTGTCGATATTCCGAATCTGCCGGATGCAGGCAAAGAATTGGTGGTCGAGCTCTTTTGCCGCACGACGGGAAATATTTACAAAACGGGACCAGCTTCGGTCAATGTAGATAATTTTAAACACGCCCAATTAACTTGGTTGGATGGACGATCCGGCATTGAGCATTGGACGCAGTCAGATCCAGTGACCACGGAATACACGCCTTGGCTCCTCACGGTTCCGGAGTTTACCTTCCATCGCGCCGCTGTGACGGACATTGGCAGCTTTGTAATCCAAAACCTTAGCGGTGACACGCTCGCTCGCGATATGGAACGCAAGCTGCGCAGCTCAGCGTTCGAGGGTGCTCAATTTGCGTTTCGGCACTACGACCCAGCAGCCGAAGCACCCTGGCTTGAGGTCCACGGGAAATTAACGGTTGATGATACGGGGCCAGACACGATCACGCTGAAAGGCGCTGCTGGCATCAATTCCGCTGATACTGATGGACTGGATAAAACGTTCAGCGAAAGCTGCCAGTGGGATTGGGGATCGCCGCAGTGCGGATCGAGCGAAAGCACCGAGTGCGATTACAGCTATTCGAATTGCCAGAACATAGTGCGCTTTAGCGGTTGCCTGAATAACTACGAGAAGAACTTTGGCGAGAGCTCGGCGAACACCGCTACGAAGCAGATCAATCGTGCGAGGCGCATCTGATGCCGAACGCGAGTACAACCCAAGCATCCAGCGCCAGCGCAACCACAGGCCAGCCGCAACCGCTCGGCTATGGCTACGTATGGGCTACAGGCAAGCGCCACGCTTATTACACGGTGCAGGACTCTGGATATAACGGCCTCGATTACACGCGCGTGGGATTTTGGCTGCTCGGCGAAGGCGAATGGGATGGCTGTGCCGAACTCTGGATCAGCGACAAACTGGCGTGGCGCGGGAACAATGGCACCACGAGCACCTGGCTTGGCTGGGACTGGCAAACGCCGCTCGATTACACGGCACAGGGAATTGTCTTCCATTTTCATCCCGGCACAGACGCTACCTCCGGTCAATATTCGACCGGCGGCGATCAGGGGCTCGACGCCCTGTGGTCTCTCTTTCCGCCCGCCATCAACCAAGTACCTTTTTCGCGCATCGCTTATTACGGCCTAATGCGCAAGCAGCCTATTATCGGGCAGACGAGCACCACGCAAAGTGATTCTTCGCAATGGACCGACATCAATCCCATCGGCCTTTGGCGCGCGCTGAAATGCCGCCTCTTCGATGCCAATGGCAAAATGACCGGCTATGCCTGGACGCGTAATCCCGTCTGGCACTGGATTGATGTGCGCCTGCGCCGGAAGCTGATGCCGTGGTACAACATCTCGACCAGCAGCATCGACGATATTTCTACGGCCGTGCGCGCGTGCTTCGATTGGGACGCGATCTACAGCAGCGCGCAATATTGCGACGAGCAGCTTTCGAACGGCAAGCCGCGCTTTCGCGGCGATTACATGTTTACGTCGGCGTGTTCTTTGCAGGCGATCGAAGAGCAGATCGCCCGCGTTTGCCGCGGTTATTACACGAGCTACGGCGGCCAGGACGCGCTCTGCATCGATCGACCCCGCTCGGTGGCCTTCACCTTCAAGCGCGAGCACCTTTTACCAGGGACTTTCGAAGCCAACGATCAAGCCGTTCATACTGCTGGCAATCGCTATGTGGGCCAATTCCGCGACCTTGAAGTTGCCGCGTCGAATACCATTGCCTCCATCACCTGCAGCAGCAATGGCCGTCCTCAAGTAACCACCACGGATAGTCATCCGTTCAACGACGGTGATTATGTTTCGATCGGCGCCACCGATACGACCTATGACAGTGTGTGGCAGGTATACAGCGTGCCCGATGTCGAAAATTCCGGCACGCCAGAGGAAGTCGACCCGACAACATTAGTCCTGGTGCGCAAGGGATCGAATTATCCATCGAGTGTTGGCTCGGGCGGAAAAATCGGGTTATTGTCATCTCGCTTCAAAGAGCGTGCGCCGCAATTCTGGCATAAAGCCAATATGTGGGCGCGCGGCAGCGTTGCCATCGGAGTGCCGCGCTATCGCCAAAAGGCGTCCGTAACAATCGATCTGGGCACTAGCACCTACGATCAGGCCAGCCGCATTTGCTGCTACGAGCGCGATCGCGCGTTGGGACCGGATACCGCAGGCGCCGATGGCACGATCAGCTCGAACTACGTCACGCCGCCGCAGATCAGTTTCTCTACCAGCATGTTCGCCAAAGATGACGCCGGCAACCTCGTCATGGAAATCGTGTGCGGCGACCATGTGGCGATCGACGACACTTTGAGCGTGCCTTACGCCGGCGACTATGAAGTGGAAGTGAAGAAAGTCTCTGTACCCACCGTGGAGACCAGTGGACAAAATGGTTCAATTGCTCTTTCCCCCGCGCAAAACAGTGGCGAGGTCCATCTCACCCTGCGTCCTTATCGCACGGACATTTTTTACGATTCGAGCGATAGCACCGGCTGTGGATGGGACATTGTGCCGGGCAGCGAGCCTGGCGGCGATGAGAGCTATACGCAGATCGATCTCGATGATGGCGGCATTTTCGTCTTCTTCGCCAGTCAAGCCGATGCGGGCACTCAATTCGATCTGCCATCGAGCGGGTTCCCTTCGGCGAATATGCTCGCATGGGCGTCCGCAGCGGGTACAAATGTCAACTATCATTCAGCGCGCCGGATTCAGCTTTGCTCCGCATCCTCGGCTCGTCTGCTTACGCTGACTTATAACGACGACGAAGGACATACGTGGTCCGGAACTGTAAATTACGCCGGTTTGGCTTGGCTCGATACCGAAACCACAACCACAACCGGCAATATGACCTACGTCGAGCTGACATTAAAGGGGGGCGAGCAAATCGCCTTTGGCCAGGGTATCCTCGCCGATGGGGATACGATTCCTGTCCCCTCGGGCTATACGCTCGATCCTGATTTTGCCGTTGCTTTCATCCACGATCAAAGTTCCACGGGCTATAGCTGGGTAATGCACCTAGTCGGCGCTTACGTCGACTCGAACAGCATCGTGCACGTCAACACCGAAGATGGCGAAGGGCATATCTGGCACGGCAACGCTTCGGTTCTTGTCTTCCTTTACAAAAACAACGACTCCGGCTTCACCAAAGAGACCGTCAGCAACACAGTTTGGGCGCACTGCACACTGAGCAACGGGAAGAAATTCGGCGTCGGCGTGGCGAAGAATCTGGCCAACGGAAGCGCATTCAGCCTGCCTACGGTCGCCGGCGATGGCACCACGCTGCAGACGATTACCGGATCAAGTTACGGATACAATGTCAGCGGCTCTGTCCACGCACAGGGCGTTGGCGCTTGCTATCTGGACAACGATCTCAATGCGGTGATCTATTTCCAGAATGGTTCCAGCACAAAATGGTATGGCAAACTCGATGCTTTCGGCGTGTATTACGAATCGGGCGACAGCACTCCGGTGTTAGTCGACATCTCGCCCTCTTCAGTCTCCCTTTCTGCGGGCTCGACACAACAATTCGCCGCCACGGTGAGTGGCAGCAGCAAGACTGACGTGATCTGGGCCGTGGATGGAGTGACGGGCGGCAATGTGACCGTCGGCACGATTGATGGAAATGGTCTGTATGCCGCTCCAAACGCTGCCGGGACACATACCATCACCGCGACCAGCGAGGCCGATTCCACGGTCAGCGGAAGCGCTACGGTGACCGTCTATGGTGCGGTGCTGACCGGCAACTATCTGACCGACGACGATGGCGACATCATCTACACCGATTCGGGCGAAACGATTACGGACTAGGAGAAGTCATGTCTTTACTGCTCTCAACTTGCATTGCCGATGGTACGCTGGCCGCACGGCCAACAGCAAGCATTGACGGACGCCTCTATTTCACCACCGATACGCACCAGCTCTATCGCGACAACGGTTCAAGTTGGGATGAGATGAAGCCCAGTGCGCCAGCAGCGACGCTGAGCGCAACCTCTACAGCGCCAGGCAACTTCAAAATTGCGCATGGCCTGAGCGCTGCGCCGTCGAGGATCTCGATTTTGATGACTTCCGCTGGTGCGATTTGGGCGCAGTCAACGGCTTTCGATGCAACTTACATTTATCTGTCCGCTTCTGACACCAGCGTGACCGCAACCATCTACGTCTTTGCTTGAGGAGCTGAAGTTATGAAGAAAATCCTTGCATTTTTCCTTGCTCTCGCAACCGTCGCTTTTGCCCAGCAGCCGCAGACTTCGAGCGCGCCGATTTATTCGGTCAATGCGAAGTATGTTCAGGGCTTTGGGCCAGGCTATTGGCCCACGGCTGGATCTGGCCTGGTGCTTAACGTCGCGGCCGGCACGGCAAACTGCGCAGGCCCCATCGTGACTTATGCAGGCGGAACGCTGACTATGACAGCCTCGACGACGAATTACGTCTACCTGGACGAGTCGAACTTCTGCGTTCCTGCCGTGAGCACAACGGTTTTTACATCGAGCGTTATTCCGATTGCTACCGTCGTCGCAGGGGCGAGCGCTATCACTTCGATTACAGACGACCGCACGATGTTCCAGGAGGGCGGAGGATCGAGCAGCGGTATTTCATCTGTCTCGGGTACCAATCCCATCGTTGTTAGCACGTCGAACGGAGTGGCGGCGGTAAGCTGCCCGACTTGCGGTACATCGTCGGGAGGAACGGTGGTGAGCGTAAATGGCGGATCGGCGGTAAGCACGTTGAACGCCACCGGATCGATCCCGGTAACCTGTTCCGACACCTCCGGCAGCAGCACCGCGCAGAGCTGCACTACCACGCCCAGCTTTACGCCCACGGCGGGCAACTGCATCACCTATCTGACCACGACGGCGAACACCGGCACAGCGCTCACGATCAACGTCAATTCTTCGGCGGCGGGCTCAGTGGCAAAATGGGCGGGATCGACGACCACGCTTGTGGCTGGAGACATCCCTGCGAACAAGCCGATTCCGATGTGCTTTGACGCGGCGGGACAGTGGGATGTGATGACAATCGGCAATGCGCCGAGCGGCGGTGGCTTGTCACCTCTATTCGATACGACAAATCCGACTGGTGTAAATACACCGGCAGAAGTGCAATCTATAAGCGCAGCTTCAACTACAGCAACTTTTTCTAGCAATATAAAAGCTGGTGACCTGTTACTTGTTTTTAGCCGTGATTATGAAGGAAGCTCAATAACGGTTTCCGATTCTTTAAGCACCAGTTTCACTTTAGCCACGGCTGTGGGCGCAAGGGTCTATATGGGTACCGCCTCTTCGTCCGGGGTAGATACGATTACTCTTACAGGGGCAGTTGACGCGCCTATAATCGTTGCTTATGAATTTTCCGGCGTTACAGAGACAATAGACAATGCTGCCAGCAGCAGCACAGGAACGTCCATAACCCTTAGCGCAACAACAAGTTATATCAACGATCTTTTAGTATCGTATTTAAACCAAGATTGCTGTAACGAGATGACTTTATCTGTTAGCTCTGGCTGGAGCACTCCCGTTACTGCCGCTAATAGCGTTTATACCCATTTCGCATCATCTTACGAGATTGGCTCATCGGCGGGTGCCAATTCGATCACATGGACATCAACTAACCGGGCGACGGCATATCTGTTTTCGCTTAGAGCTGCATCTACCCCTGTGTCTGGAAGTGAAGGGCAAGTATATTATCAGACTGCTACGACCCCCTATATTCCATGGGTCTACCACAGCGGCGTATGGAGACAGGTTCAATAGCCATAATTATCGAGGCAAAAATTCGGCGGCCGCCTTGGCTGCTAGATTTCTGCGCATCGAAAGTATCTCGCGAAAAAGCCAATTAGCCTAGGTGTGCACCACGCCACGCAGAGCGCGTAAGGGAATGCACAGATCAGGTCAACCAAATAGTGTTCGCCTGCGCCCAATGTTGAGAATACTGTCAGGGCCAGAAAAATCGATCCGAATATGCGCCCGCTCGGCCAGCGTCGGAGAAACCACAGCACAAGCAGCGCTGTCGATGTATGCACCGATGGCACTCCGTTGGGCGGAAAAGCTAGCGCTATCGGCTGCAGGGCGAAGTGAGCTGATGGTAAGGCTGGAAAATTGGGAAAGGCATAAATGGGGCCGCAGACCGGGAATAAAAGGTAGATGGGAATTGCGCCAAAAAGGTTGATGATGAATGCCGTAGCGACGGCAAGTGCTTCACGGTCTGGTCGCTGCCACAAGTAGACAGCTACGGTGGCAAGCATGGCCGAGCCCAGCAGGCCGTAGCTGATGGAAGATAATATTCTGGCCCAGAAATGAGCGTAAACGAACTGACCTACGCGAAATCCTGGGTAGCCGAAAAAGGAATCGATCCAGCAAACATAGAGGTCGATCTTACCGGGCCGCAGCTTGGAAAGCGATGTAACGATGGTGGCGGCTATTCCCTCTCCGGGTAGAACGGCGAGAGCCGCTAGAAGCAGCCATTCTTTCGCGCGGCGATGCGGAGGATTTTTTTGAAGTAACGATATGGCGAGGGTGAGAAAGAGGGCACCGATAACGACAAAATCAGCATGACCGATCAGGAGTATTGCCCATGGCTTCATTGTTCTTATCTTCCTTATTTTGTGGCCCAACCAATACTACTTGTTTTTGGGGCAGAGGCTTTACTACTTTTGTGGGTCTAGATAATGGCTTATTTCGGGATCGCGCGGTGATCTATGAAAAGCTGTATTTGTACCAAGATGTGGCACGCCTAACTGCTTTGCCCATATTTATTTGTCACAGGTGTGACACGTAATTCCTGCAACCTGTGACATGTAATTCCGGCAGCCACAGACGAGCAGGGTGCGCTCACGGCTGGCGGACCGTTACACTAAAGATGCCATGCAATACCGCACTGGAAACGAGATCCGCGAACTGTTCCTGCGCTTTTTCGAGTCGAAGGGCCACCGCCGCGTGCGCTCTTCCTCGCTAGTGCCCGCCAACGACCCCACGCTGCTGTTTGCCAACGCAGGCATGAACCAGTTCAAGGACATGT
>PMHC01000304.1 GCA_003156495.1 Acidobacteriaceae bacterium | reverse complement strand
GCCGTGATACTGCTTGCCGGGATAAGTGTCGGTAGTAATCGTCGCCTCTTGCCCCCAGCGGATGCGGCCAAGATCGGTTTCGGCAACGTAGGCGCGCAACCAGATGTGGTCGAGATCGGCCAGTGTGACGACGGGCGAACCGGGTGAAACAACCTCGCCTTTTTCCGCCTGGCGAACGGTAATGACGCCGGCGACGGGCGCGAGCAGCGTAGTGTAGTCCGCATTGATGCGCGAGAGACCGAGGTTGGCGTTGGCCTGCGCCAGATTGGCGCGCGCAATAGCAATATCTTCTTTGCGACTGCCCTCGACCGCCTCGTTGTAACGCTGCTGCGCGGCCTTAAAGCCGGCCTCGGAGCGCTTGAGCGCGGTCGCTGCCCGATCACGATCCTGCGTGGAAATTTCGTCTTTGGCAAATAGCTGCCCGGCTCGCGTGTTGTCCAGTTTCTTCTGCTCAAGGTCAGCCTGCGCATCGAAAACTGACTGCTGCGAAGCCTTAATCTCCTGCTCGCGCGTTCCGGCNNAGCGACGTTGGCTTCGTCGATGCGCACCTTCTGCTGAAAATCCGCGTTCTCCAGGCGAGCTAGCAATGCCCCCTGGCTAACCTGCTGGCCTTCTTCGACGGGCAGATCGACAATGCGGCCCTGCACCTTAAAACTAACTAGACTCTCGTGCGCCTCGATGTTACCGGAAAGCGTAAGCTCGTTGACCGGTGCGTTTTTTTTCGTTAGCCGCGCGTAAAAATAAATACCGGCGGCAATGGCCGCGGCCAGCAGAATCAAAATCGGAATCAATCGCTTCATTGCTCGATACCTCGTAAACAAAACTTCAACGCCGCTCTTTCCGCCAATCGGCTAACGACTCGCGGCAAAATCCAAAATATTTTTCTCCGTATCGCCCAGCGCACGGGCCAGAGCGTACTTAGCATCGACATGGCGCGAAACAGCGAGTATGTAGTTCTCCTCGGCGCGAGCCAACTCATCCTGCGCCGTAACCACCTCAACGTTGTTGGCCGTGCCGGCGGCAAAGCGATCTTGCGCCTCGTCGAGTTCGCGCCGCGCCAGTTGCTTTCCCTCGGCAGCGACGCTCACCTGTTCGTTGGCCGAATCCAGATTCAGCAGCGCGGCGCGAATCTCTTCGTCAACGCCGCGACGCAAGTCGTCGATCTGATCGTCGATGCGCCGTATGCGCGAGGCAAGCTGTTGCGCCTCGCCCTCGCGGTCACGATCGAAGACGGTGAAATCGATCTGGCCTTGGATCAGGCCGGTTGTGTTTACGCTACCGATGCTGCGGCCCAGTTCGCCGATATTTCCGCTGATGCTGAACTTCGGATAAAAGCGCGCGCGATTGGCGCGCTGCTGCTCGACGAGGCTTTGGCGCTGATGATCGAACGATAGATAGTCGGCGCGCGCAGCAAGCGCAGTAGGCAACAACTCATCGGCCTGCTTCTGCGTTAGCGTCCGATATTCAAGCGGCTCGGCCAACTCGATCGGTGTTCCGGGATTCATTCCCAAATTTCGCGCCAATTCGAGCAGGTATTGTGTGTATTGATTCCGCTCCTCTAGCAGCACTTGCTTGTCGTTGGCGAGTTGCACCTGCGCGCGCAAAACGTCAACGCCCGTTGCCGTGCCCGCGTCGTGCCGATCCTTGGCCAATTTGTAAAGTGTATTGGAATCCGTCACGCGAGAATGTGCCGAATCGACGCGCGCCTGCGCCGACTGCGCATTCAAATAAAGGCTGGCTACGGCACGAACAATCAAGTCTCGTGCATTCTGCTCGTCCATTTTGCCGGCGTCGAGCGTCTGCTCGCTAGCCTTCAAGGCGCGATAGCTTTGCAGATCGACGACATTCTGCTGCGCGAAAATTCGAAAATCGTAGTTGGAAAGCGGTCCCACGACAGATGGGATGCCAGGCAGCGACTTAAAATGGAAGCCCTGCGCGGCGAGGCTGTGGTTCTGGAAGTTCGAATATACTTCGGCGTTCACGCGCGGCAACATCGCCGACGAAAAACTTCGCGCCCGCGCGCCAGCCGCCTCATCAACGCGCGTGCTCGCCGTCAGCACATTCAGATTGGCAACCAGCGCACGGTGAATCGCCTCCTGCAGAGTAAGGCGTAGCGGCGCCGCTTGCTGGGCAACAACCATGCGCGCCGGAATCAGCGCGACGAACAGAATGACAGTGGCGCGATAAAGTGCGTGTCTCATAATTTCCGCTTTCCGCAGGGAGCGGCAATGGCCCTCCAAGCATGATGAAAGCTGTTCTCCATCCAGGCCGCCAGCGGCGGCTCCTCGTACAGCGACCAGACAAGGACGGTGCCCATCACGGCTTGAAGAAGCTGGGTGGCGATCTTTTCCTTATGCAGTCGCGAATCGATCTCGCCGCGTTTTTGGCCGACGGCAACGACCTCTGCTATGGTCTTACGGCCATCGGCGATGGTTCGTTTCAGGATGGCGCGAATCTTCTCGCTGGCCAAGAAGGTGGAGATCGTGGCGCGCGCCAGGCGCGGGCTGCGGCCGGGCTCTTCGGCAAGGCGGCGAACAAGCTGGTGCAGCACGGCCTCAATCGTCTGGCCGCCTTCGCTCGCCTCGGCCGCTGCTTCCTTCACCTTGCCGACCTGGATTTCGGCCATCACGCCCAGCACGTGCTCTTTGCTGGGAAAGTAGTTGAAGAAAGTTCCCTTGCCCACATCNNGGCCTGGGGCGGGAGGAGCGAGAGGAGTGGAATTTTTCTGACTCTTATTCATTTTTGACCGTATCTCAATATTGACCAACGGTCATATATTGCGCCGGCCGCGATGGCTTGTCAAGAGTACGGCCGGCAGCGATTGATGGAGAACCGCGGAAGGTAAGATGATTTGTAGCAAACCGGCGGCGAAGTAAATCTTTACAATTAAAGGAGAGGGATCCCATGGAAGTTAAAATCACACATGCCGACGGAGTGAAGTTTTCCATACAGGCGCGGTCGCACGAAATTGTCTGCGACCAGCCGGCAGAAAACAGCGGGACGGATGCGGGCATGACGCCGCCGGAGTTGTTGCTGGCCTCGCTAGGCTCCTGCGCGGCGTTTTATGCGCTGCAGTACCTGAAGACGCGCAACATCGCGCAGAGCGGCATAGAGGTGACGGTGAAGGCCGAAAAGTTGCTGAAACCGACGCGGCTGGGCAACTTCAGCGTGAGCGTCAAATCTCCTGTAGCGCTCACATCAGAACAAAGCGAGGGTCTGATGCGCTCGGTGCATCATTGTCTGATCCACAACACTCTGCTGTCGCCGCCCCAGATCGAGATCGCTTTAGTCTAGCATTGCGCTAACGCGGAACAGTCGGGGTTAGCGGAGCAAGGAATGGATGCGTCGCTCCGATCAGTCACACGCTGATCGAAAGCAGGTGACCATTTCACCTTTGATCGAAACAAAACTCCCCCCACAAGCGCTTTGGCCAGTCTTCGGCGTCTCATGGATTCTCTTATATATTTGTTTTATAAGCACTTATTGCTTCGTACGGTTTTTTGCAGCCGCAGTTTACGGCGCCGCCGAATTTTGGCGTGAAGAGAAGCCCTGTACGTTATAACGGGCGTTTTTGTAGGTAAATTTACATATTTTCGATTAAATTAATCATCTTTATTGACAATACGATCAATCCAGGGTTACGTTAAAACCGCATTGGGCTTCAATGGCGAGACCCTAGAAGCGATGACAACGACGCCGGCAGGGCAAACCGCAACGGCGGACTGCCGGGTGCAACCAACTGCAACAACTTCAGTGAGGACCAATATGGACAAACATTTTTTCAAACTGTTCTTAGGGTATGCGCTGACGCTCATCCTGGGCGTGGCCACAGCCTACGGACAGACAGTTACCGGCACCATCACCGGCGAAGTAGTAGACCCAAGCGGCGCCGTGGTCCCTGGGGCCACCGTTGTCGCCCACAATCTCGGTACGGGCGTGGATACATCCGCGGCGACCAACACCGCCGGATTCTACCGCATCGAGTTTCTCCCTATCGGGCATTACCAGGTCATCATTACGGCGCCGGGATTCCAGAAAGCGACTGTCGCGCCCTTCGACTTGGAGGTTTTGCAAACGGCGAACTTCAACGTGAAGCTAACCCTGGGCAGCACCTCGGCGACGGTTAGCGTTTCCGCCGCGGCGCCGATTCTCAACACCGACAACCCCACGATCAGCGCTACATTTACGGCCAACACCATCGCCAACATGCCGCTCAACGGTCTGGATTTCTCTGCCCTAACGCTTTACATGCCAGGCTCTGTAAACACCAACGGAACCGGCGGCATGTCGAGCATCGAGCGCAGCCAAAATTGGTCCGACCTGCCCAACGTGAACGGCAACCGCGCGCAGGCAAACAACTACGCGATCGAAGGCGTTGACATGAACGAGAACTACAACAACCTGATCGCCTACTCGCCAGCCCCCGAGGCCCTGGAAGAGATGAAGGTAATCACGGCCAACTCGCCGGCCGACTACGGTAACGTGAACGGCGCCGGCGTGGTCTTGATGCTCAAGAGCGGCACCAATCATTTTCATGGCTCGGCCTACTACTACGTGCAGGATTATCAATTCAACGCCAACTCCTATACGAACAAGCAGAGCGGAACCGCCAAGAATCCCTTCACGCAGTCGCAGTTCGGCGGCACAATCGGCGGCCCGATCTTCCGTAACAAGCTATTTTTCTTCGCCGACTACCTGGGCGCGCGCAAACACAGCGGCGGCTATGGAACTGCGAGCGTGATCCCCGACGCCATGCGCAATGGCGACTTTTCGGCGTTGCTGTCGGCTTCCAATCCCATCCAACTCTACGATCCTGAAAATAATTTCGCGGCCTATAGCGGCAACAAAGGCGTCCCTATCAACAACCCGGTCGCCAAATACCTCTTCGCGCATCCTTCCATCTATCCCAACTGCGGCGCCAGCTCGCCGACCGTGCCGGCCAACGGCAAGTGCCTCACGCCGACCGACGGCATCGCGAAAAATAACTACGCCGCGCCGGAAAAGTACTGGACGGTGAACAATCAGGGCGACGCCAAGCTCGAGTACGATCTGAGTAATCGCGATAAGGTCACGGGCTTCTATTCGATGTCGACTTCCTATGACGGGCAGGCGGCCGTGATGGCAATCACCTTCCCCGGCCAGAATCAGTTCCCCACCTGGCTGCTGGGCACGACCTGGGTTCATACCTTCAATGCCTCGCTAATTAACGCCGCCCGCATCGGTTTCACCCGCACCAAATGGGCCGAAGGCGTACCCATCGACGGCACCGGGTTATTCGGCACCAATGGCAACGCCGTAGTCGGCATCACCTTTCCCGACCAGGGCTATCAGGGTTTCACCAACCAGAGCATCAGCGGCGTCAGCAGCGTAGGCACTTCCGCCTATAACGGCAACAACCTCATCGACAACACCTACAGCTATTCCGATAGCCTGACCTGGCAGCGCGGGCTGCATTTTCTAAGCATGGGCGTCACGGGCATCCGCTACCAAAACAACTATCCCAACGGCAACAATGACGGTTTCTTGGGCAGCTTGAACTACAGCGGCAATTTTTCGGCCAATCCCAGCGCGACCAATGGCGGCGGCTATGGCGTTGCCGACTTCGTTCTCGACCGCGTGCAGTCTGGCGGCGTAACGCTGGGCAGCGTCAACGTCGGCCAGCGGCAATGGCGCTTTGCCGGCTACATCAACGACGACTATCGCGTAATGCCCAAACTGACCGTCAATATCGGCCTGCGTTGGGAGTATGACCAACCCTGGATCGAGCAGAACAACAAGACCGGAAACATCGATCTGAAGACCGGCCAGATCCTCTATGCGGGCAATGTTCCCTATGGCGCTCCGGCCGACTCCGGCGTTTGCAGCAACCGCGCCTGCTATCAGGCCAATCACCGCCAATGGATGCCGCACCTGGGCTTTAACTATCAGGTCAACGATCGCACCGTGGTGCGCGCCGGCTACGGAGCCACCAGCTTTTACGAGGGCAACTCATTCAACCAGCGGCTAACCGCGATTTATCCCTTCATGCAGGCGATTAGCTTTAACATCACCGCTCCTGCCGTGGGTGCGGTTACAACGCCAAGCACGGCGGAAGATGGCTTCACGGGCGGCACGCTGAGTTACAACGGCAGCAATCTGGGTTATACCGCCTATCCGCAGAATATTCAACCGGCTTACGTTCAAAACTGGAACCTCACCGGCGAATACGCCATCACCCGCACGCTATCGCTACAGGCCGGCTACGTTGGCGAAATTGGCCAGCACATCGAGGATTACGGCAACGTCAACCAGTACAAGACCAACGGCGATCCGACTTCGGCTCCCTACTACAACAACAAATACATCGGCGTGAACGGCGTCGCTTCGGCTTTGGCTGTAGGCTCCGGCGGGCTGCTCATTACCGAATCGCGCGCCATGATGCGCTTTAACGCGCTGGAGGCAACGCTGCGTCAACGCCTCGTACACGGCCTGGAATACACCATCAACTACACCTATGGCCAGGCAATGACCAACAGCTACGGCAACTATTCGCTAAACGTCAGCGGCTACAGCGGCGCCTTCCAGAACTACTACAACAGCCACGCCGATTATGGCGCGGCCGGTTACGACGTTCGCCACAACCTCTCCGGCAGCGGGGTTTATACACTGCCCTTCGGCCGCGGGCAAAAGTTTATGGCTTCCGATAGCCGCATCGCCGACGAGATCTTCGGCGGCTGGAAAGTGGCGACAACATTCGTTGCCTATTCCGGCTTCCCGGAGACGATTACCGGCGGTTCGAACAACGCCAATAGCTATGGCTCTGGACGTGCAAATCAGTACCGCAAATTAAAGGTCACGCATCGCACCAATGCCAACTGGTTTGGCACCGACGCTTCGGCCAAGCCGTGCACTGCGGCGGGCGTCGACAACGGTACCTGCGCCTTCGGCGTTCCCGCCGTGAATGCCTTTGGCTCCTCGCACAACGGCGCCTTCCGCAGTCCTGGATATTTCAACTTGGATCTCTCGGCCTTCAAGGACTTCCACACTTACCGGGACCAGACCATCGGTTTCCGCTTCGACGCTTTCAACGCTTTTAACATCGTTAGCTACGGCAACCCCGATACGGGCGTCAGCGACACCAACTTCGGCAACGTCTCGCTGCAAACGCCGCGCTCGACCGAACGGCGCTTGCAATTCGCGCTGCACTATAACTTCTAAACCGGCGCGGCTGCCGCAATCCGTATGCGGCAGCCGCCTCTTTTCGCAGCCCGTATTTCATTTCATCATTTTTTAGCCCGTAGCCGAGCGCTAGGCGTAGTTCCAGATTGCGCTTAGATTGGATTGAACCATTATGCTCGTTGAAATTTGCGTAGATTCATTAGACTCCGCCATTGCCGCGCAAGCCGGCGGAGCAGAACGTATCGAACTATGCTCCGCGTTAAACGAAGGTGGAATCACGCCCAGCGCGGGATTGGTGCACGCGGTGCGCGCCGCTGTTTCTCTCAAGGTTTTTGTGATGATCCGGCCGCGCGGTGGCGATTTCTGCTACACCGCGAGCGAATTCGACGTCATGCGCCAGGATGTGATGGCGATGCGCGAGATGGGCGCCGATGGCGTGGTCTTCGGGCTGCTTTCGCCGGAAGGACTTGTCGATCGGGAGCGGACGAGCACCTTAATCGCCGCGGCGCGCCCCATGCAAGTAACCTTCCATCGCGCCTTCGATGTCACCCGCGACCTCGATCAAGCGCAGGAAGCGATTATTGCCTGCGGCGCGGATCGCATTCTGACTTCCGGCGGCGCGGCCGACGGACTGCGCGGGGCGAAACAGATTGCCCGGCTGGTGAAGAGCGCCGGCGACAGAATCAAACTGGTTGGCGCCGGCGGCATACGGCACACCAACGTGCGCGAATTTGTGCTGGCGACCGGCCTCGGCGAGGTGCATATGGCGCTACGCACACGCATCCCGAGCCCCGTCAAGTTTTGGAATTATGATGTGACCTTCGGCTCCCGTACCGACAACCTATCGCGCTATATCGTGCGCGAAACCGACGTGTACCGCATCCGGAAGGTGCTCGATGCCGAGGGCGATCACATTTGAAGGCCCGGCGTAAGCCAGCATTGCGACTTGCACTTGCACCGTACAGGGAGGAAGTACGGGAAAAGCGCGGCCATGCTACACTTAGCTAGCGCTCAGTGATTTGGTTGTGAGCCATACGCTTGAACTCAGCGTTGGACAGATTTCCCCAAGCCCCTACAGCGTAGCCCTTAAGTCACCCCTTCCGGCGGCTAAGCTCTTTGGTCGAGTAATCGCAGAGAGCATGGAGCGCACTGCCTTCTTTAATAGAACGGCAATGCGGCTGGAAATGCGCCATGAAGCGCAGGATGCAGGGTAGCCGATCGGCGGTGTGCCGACTGGCTTTTAGCGTAGGTCGGTTCCGGGCGCGGGCTTCGATGCCTGCCGCCAATCTTTAAGGTTTCTTCGGTTCTTCCTTGCGCACATTTTAGACGTTGGCTCGCGCACATGCATGAGCGTTTGCGTCTCTATGACCGGTTCCGTTTGCAGGCCTTCATGAAATCGAGGCTCGCGGAACGCGAAGGAAATTTGTCTATTTTGACGACTCAATTCTCGCAGTTTTCTCTTTCAAAAGCCCTGATGGCCCGCCTGGATGCCAACAAATTCGAAACGCCTACGCCGGTACAGGAGCAGGCGATTCCGCCCGCGCTCGAAGGCCGGGACGTGCTGGCTACGGCGCAGACCGGGACCGGAAAAACGCTCAGCTATCTGATTCCCGTTGTGGAGATGTTGCAAACCACCGAAGGACGCGGCGCGCACGCGCTGATTGTTTTGCCGACGCGCGAGCTGGCCATGCAGGTAGAGAAAGCCTTTATCTCCATTCGCGCCAACTCCTCGCAGATCGTGGCCCTGGTGGTCGGCGGCCTGGCCGAGCGTTCGCAACTGGAGGCCATTCGCCGCGGCGCGCGCCTGATTGTCGC
>PMHC01000194.1 GCA_003156495.1 Acidobacteriaceae bacterium | reverse complement strand
TTGTCCAGCACCATCGAAGCCCGTTTGGGATCGAGGTGGGCCAGCACCAGCGCGATCGTCTGCGGGTGCTCGGCATCGAGCAACTTACCTAATTGCTGCGGGTCGGTACGCTGCAGTTTGGCCAGATCGCCCTGTGCCGCCTCCTGCGAACGCTTCATCATTTGCAGCAGTTCTTCGGCACGCTCTTTGCCAAAGGCCTCGGTTAAAACACGGCTGGCATAATCCAGGCCGCCGTGAACCATGAAGTTCTGGGTCTCGAGCAGTTCCCAGAACTCCTCCAGAATCTCGGCGGAGAGCTCCGGCGTAATGCCGCGCAGATCGGCCAGTTCCTCGGNNCAAAAGTTCTGTGTGTCGAGTAGCTGCCAGAATTCCTCGACCACCTCGGCGGACATCTCCGGAGTCACGCCGCGCAGGTCGGCCATCTCCTCGGTAATGCGCTGAACATCAGCCTCGGGAAGCGCACGCAGAACGTCCTTTGCAAGATCTTCACCCACGGCAATCAGCAGAATTGCGGCTTTGCGCAACCCTGAAATATTCGCCGCCTGACGCCGCTTTGCGCTTCCGGACTGATTTTCCTGCTCTGCCAAAATGTTATCCTTTCCTGCGCTTCATGCCCACAGGAGAGCCCTAATCGGAGTGAATCCAGCTTTGCAAAAGCCGCGAAGCGTGCGTCGGTTCGAGTTTTACATGTTCGGTGACCTGTTCGAAGATCTCCTGCATGCGTTGCTGCTCGGGATCGGGCGCAGGCGGCTCGGGAGGCGGGTTCAATGGCGTCGCAGCCTGCGCAGCTCCGACCGCCGCGGCCGTTGCCGCCCCCGCAGGCAGTTCCCTCTTCTTCTGATCCTTTTCCTTCAAGAGTTTTCTCTCCGGCACAGCACTGACGCGGCGCAGCGCTGGCCTCAACCCGAAAGCGATAATCATCAACAAGCCGAGTAACAGGGCCGAGTATTTGACCAGTACCGGCGAATCCTCCAGCTTCTTCCGCATCTGATCGAATAGGGATGCCGGAGGTTGCGGACGGTTGCCATCGAAGGAAAGATCCTGAACCGTCACCATGTCGCCACGCTCGGGATCAAAACCGACGGCCGCCTGCGCCAACGCGGTCAGATTGCGTATCTCGTCGGCCGAACGCGGTTGCCAGACCGCCGCGCGGTTTTTGGTCGCCGGCTGCAACATTCTGTCGTTGACCACAATAGCAGCGGTCATGCGGCGAATGCGTCCCGGCGCTTCGATCAGATGCTTAACGGTCTTCGAGGCGCCGTAGGTACCCGATTCGCTCTTCGAGTTCTGCGGCGGCGTGCTCTCGTGCGGATAAACCGGCAGCGACTGTGTATTCGGCGCATTGGTGGCGGCGCCGGGAACGCCGGAGGCCACCTGTTGGCCGCCAGTCGACTGCTCGTTGCGCTGCATCGAAAGCGTTACTGTCTGATCGGGATCGTAGT
This sequence comes from Acidobacteriaceae bacterium, assembly GCA_003156495.1. GTDB lineage: Bacteria > Acidobacteriota > Terriglobia > Terriglobales > Acidobacteriaceae > Telmatobacter. The sequence continues at coordinate 6,708 of PMHC01000194.1, read as the reverse complement.
TTTCCTGCGTTTCGTCGGTTGAGTCCGGATCGTAGTCGAGCGTCACCGAGGCGCGAACATTTCCAGACCCCGTTACCGGTTCAAGCGTTGAGACCAACTTATCTTCCAAAACCTGCTCGGCATTCAACTGCATCGCTTCGGCGGTCTTGGGTCCGAGCGGCATATTGCCATCGGCATCGACCAGTACAACATGATCGGCGGTTAAACCATCAACAGCCGAGGCCACAAGATTGCGAATTGCATCCGGCTCGCCGTCAGCCAGCGAACGATGGCGCAGTTTAAGCACGACCGAAGCCTTTGCCGGCCGATCCTGATCGCGGAAGAGCGAATCGTGCGGCATCACTAGATGCACGCGCGCCGACTGAATGTCGGCGATGGTGCTAATGGTATGTTCGAGTTCACCTTCCAGGGCGCGCTGATAGTTCACCTGCTCGTCAAACTCCGAACCAACCCAATTGGGTTTGTCGAAAAGTTCAAAACCCAGCCGTCCGCTTTTTACGCTTCCTTTGGCCGCCGTCAAAAGGCGGGCCTTGTCCAACTGCGCCGCCGGAACGCGAATGCCGGAACCATCAGGCGTTGCTTCAAAGGGAATTTTGGCCTGCGACAGAAGTTGGCCCATCTGACGCGCATCATCAGGGTCAAGATTCACGTAAAGAGTACGCCAATCGGTACGCAGACCATACCAAGCCAGCCCACCCAAAAGCACTAACAACATACCGGCGGCGGCAATCGCCCACTTACGTTGCACCGGAGCCATCCCGGCCCAGCGTACGCGCGCAATACCCCATAGCCCCGACCACTTGCCGCCCGGCTGCAACTTCCCCGGTGCAGCCGACGAGCTCTTTTCTAACTGTGTTCCGGTGGCCATGGTCCCTCTATCTCACTACTCTCCCGCCGCCTCGCAACCCTCGCCGCCAGCAGACGTTCGTTCTTCGCACATTCTGGCGGCTCACTACGTTTTCGTCCTCGACAGCTTTCGTTACTGTGCGTTTAAAATTGCATACTCATAATGCTTTGATATGATTGGACAGCCTTATTTCGCACGGAAAGCGCCAATTCAAAGGCCATACTCGCCTTCTCGGTGGCAATCATCGCCTGATGCACATCGACGCCCGTACCGGTCATCAGCCCGCCGACCGTCGCCTTGGCCTGATCTTCGAGTTGATTGACTTGGCCGATCGCGTCGGTAACCAAATCAGCAAATGGGGTCTGCGATGAGCTTTGCTTCGCGCCAGCCGAAACCGGGTTCGTCGCACTGGCGACCGAGTTTACCCCGGATGCAGCCGTCACGGAATTAATTGCGGTCAACATTGTAACTTTCCCTTTCTCTGTTCCAGCTTCCTACCACACCTACCAGTTCTCTACCCATCCGCCAGATCTCTGCCCATCCGCCAACTTCCAACACATCACCTGGCTTTACGATGTTTTCGCGATCTCCAGCGCCGAAGCAATCATGCTCTTCTCTGCCTGTACGGCCGACCCGTTCAGTCCATATGCGCGCGTAGCCCCCATCAGGTCAACCATCTCTGTAAGCGGATTAATATCTGGATATGAGACATAGCCATCGGGTCCAGCGTCGGGATGGCCGGGATCGTAGCGTTTGAGCGGTTTCGCCGGATCCTGCACAACTTGCGCGATATGTACGCTGGGCGCAACGGTAGATCCATTCGAAAGCATCGTGGCATTTTGCATCTGCGCCGCACCGTTGCCCGATGCTGAAGCAATCGAATCAAGAAAGTTCTGATCGCCACCATTGGCCGCAAAAACAACTTGCTGCCTGCGATAGGGACCGCCCTGCTCGGTACGCGTAGTCTCAGCGTTGGCCATGTTGGCCGCTACGACTTCAGCACGCATCCGTTCAGCCTGCATCGCCTCACCCGAAGCATCCATCATTCCAAACAGATTCATCGTTTCGCCTCCCTACACATTGCGCACAAGTTTCGTCCGTCGGCAAAATTACTTATCACTGGCATGAATCGCATCCATCACGCGCTGATACTCCTGGCGCAATAGCGTAATGCCGGTTCTAAACTTCAGTTGCGCCTCGGCCAGCTTCAAACTCTCGCGATCAATCGAAACATCGTTGCCGTCGGGGCGGGTAATCAAACCATCCACTTCGCCGATCTGTATCTTGCGTGGATCGCGTTTCTGCTCCACATCGCCCATCGCCTGGCGCATCTCGGCCTCAAAGTCCATGCCCACCGCACGGTAGCCGGGCGTATCGACATTGGCCATATTCGCCGCGGTCAGCTTGGCCTCGGCATTGGCTAGATCGAGATAGCGGGCGATCTGGTCGCTTAACATGGTTTCGATCTGCATGCTCATGGAAATCCTCCTCGGCAGCGATCAGTTAACGGAGAAGCCGAAGTCAATCTCCCGCGAAGTAAGCATGGGAGCGTCTCCGGCCAAGATCACGCCGCGTTCGAGCACGTGTTCGAGTTCGCGGACATTGCCCGGCCAGTCGTGCGCGGCCAGTTTCGCCATCGCGCCCTGATCCACTTGTTTGATCGGCGCGTCCTTGCCCATCTTTTGCATAAAGTGGTCAACCAGCAACGGCAGATCCTGCGCATGGTCGGCCAGCGCCGGGGTGCGGATCAAAAAGACCGCGAGCCTGTAGTACAGATCGGAGCGGAAAGCGCCGCTTTGCGCCTGCTGAGCCAGCGGACGATGGGTGGCGGCAACAATGCGCACATCCACCTTGACGGTTTCATTGTCGCCGACCCGTTGCAATTCACCGCACTCGACAAAGCGCAGCAGCTTGGATTGCAAACCCAGCGGCATTTCGCCGATCTCGTCGAGGAAAAGCGTTCCGCCGTCGGCGGACTCGATGCGTCCAACACGCCCCTGCACAGCGCCGGTAAATGCGCCTCGAGTGTGCCCGAAAAGTTCCGCCTCAAGCAGAGCTTCGGGAATCGCCGCGCAATTGATGGCGACAAAAGGTTTGCGACTGCGCAACGAAAGGCGATGCAGCGCCTCGGCAACCAGCTCTTTTCCCGAGCCCGTTGGGCCTTCGATCAAAACGGGGGTCATGCGCGAGGCCACCAGCCGCACACGGCGGCTGACCTCAAGCATGACGGGAGCATTTCCGATCAATTCCGGCAATCTGTCGGCGAGGTTCGAATCGGTGCCGGCGGCCGGCTGCGCGGCGCGAATCGGCATGACATTGGATGGATTCGCAGAAGCCGTCACAGCGATGGGAAATTCATGATTCGAAGAAGCCAAAATAACCGGAGAAGAGAAATCCGCCGATGCGATCTGATGCGTGCGGTCCGTCCCCAGATCGGCGGCATCGAGTGCAGGAGCCGCGTTCCAGGCCGCCGTATCGGTTTCCTGGCTATGCTGGAGAGCATAGAGCAGTTCCTGGCGATAGGGACCACGCGGGCTTTCATCGGCATCGGCACCAGCGGCAGTCACCAGATCCACGCCCGGAAAGCTCTCTCTGAAATCGCTCATGAACTCGTGCAGATCAAGATCTGGCAGCCAGGTATCGACAATCATCGCTTCGGGCAGCGTTGTTTCCGCTTCCGCCCATGCCTGCGCTCCTCCCTCAGCCTCTCTCACCTGCCAACGAAGGCCGGCCAGCACCTGAGTTACGCGCTGGCGAAAACTGCGATCGGCGCTGGCGACAAGCGCCGTGCGTCCGCGAAGACGGGGAGCAGAGGGAAGAACCGGAACAGAAAAAGGCTGCATGGAAAATCTCCTAACGTGTATGGTCATTTCGCTGTAGCGAATGAGCTTGTATTACTGAGCGGCGATAGCCGGAGGTATGACCGCGGTTCCAACGGCCAGATGCTTGGGAGCAACGATGGGCGCGGGAAGCGCCAATTCGGCCTCCGAGGGAACCGTGTATCCCTGCCCGCGCACGGTGCGGATCAAGCGTCCTGGCGGCGGATCCGCAATTTTACGGCGGAGATAGTTAATATAGACATCGACGATGTTGGTCGTCTGCGCCGGTTCCATATTCCAAACCGAATCCAGCAACTCGACCCGCGAAACGCATTGGCCGCGATTGAGCAGCAGGTGTTCTAGAAGCGCAAATTCCTTATTGGTTAACACGATCAGGCGACCGGCGCGACGCGCGGTATGATCCAGCCGATCCAGTTCCAGATCGCCGGCGCGCAGTTGCAACCGCGTTTCGCGCTTGCGGCGCAGCAACGCACGGCAGCGGGCACGCAGTTCATGCAAGCTGAAGGGTTTGGTCATCAAATCGTCCGCGCCGCGATCCAGGCAGCGCACGCGCGTATCGACCTCCTGCCGCGCGGTCAGTACCAGCACCGGCAAATCGGCATCCATCGCACGCAACTCTTCAAGCACCTGCTCGCCATCCTTAACCGGCATGTTCAAGTCAAGAATCGTCAGATCGGGCATCTCCTGACGAAAGGCTTCGATTGCAGCACCACCATCGTAGGCCACACGAACGCGATGTCCGTCAGCCTCCAGACCGCGGCTCAGAAACAGTCCAAGTGCCCTGTCATCCTCAGCGATAAGTAACCTCATGAGAGCCCTTTCCTTTTTGCCTGCATCCTGCTCCGCTGCACCATCTTGTCCGTACCAAATCGCCGGCGCATCTGGTTCATCGCCAACCAGCTAACTGGCTGCTGTTATGTAGCAGGCTAGGTTCTTCTTAACTTTGCAGTGTGGTGAAAAGGAACTCAAGATTGAAAAGTAAAAAGATACTGAGGAGATTCCAGAAATGGCACAGTAAATTGGAAAGTTTCAAAATGGCCACGCATACACAACTGCGCCGGTTCCTTGCGGATGGCTCCGCAAGAAACGCAGCAACGACGCAATCGTCCTGTCTCTGCCGCGCACCAGCGCTACTGCCGAGCGCTCTTCGAGGCAGCCTTCTGCTCGTACATCGCGGCATCGGCACGCGCCACAAGCTTTTTCATCTTCTCGCCCGCCACCCGCTCGGCCAGCCCAATGGAGGCATTGACGCACAACTTGATGGTTCCGGATTTGCCCTCGACCTCGTAATTGCCGCAGATCCATTTGCGTACACGCTCGATCTGCGCTTCGGCTTCCTGCAAATCGCAGTTGTAGAGCAAGATAAATTCGTCTCCGCCCCAGCGGCCGATAATGTCCGAAGAACGACAGGAAGAGCGCAACTCGCGGCCAAATTGCTTCAACAGATCGTCGCCAGTCAGATGACCGTGTTCGTCATTCACTTTTTTAAAACCATCGATGTCGATCACGGCAACGCAAAATGGATCGCCGGAGTTCAGGCATTTTTCCAATTGTCCTTCGACATATAGCCGACTGCTCAATCCCGTCAAAGCATCGCGCGAAGCCAGCTCTTCGGCCTTCTCCAGCTTGGTCTGGTAGGTGGCGACCTGCTCCTGCAATTGACTGAGAGCGGCCTTCCCTTCTTCTTCCATTCGATCAATCGAAGACTTCAGTTCCGCTGTGCTCTTCTGAATTGAAGCGCGAATTTCTGTCAGATCGTCCAAGGTCGCAATGGTTTTGAGCTGCTCGGTCACTTCGTTCATCTGACCGGCGCAGCGCTGATCGCGCGCGCTCACCGATTCGGCAGCGCCAGCCATCGTCAGCAACATTTCCTTGACCTCGCTGGTCATTTGCTGATTGTGACGCGCCGCATCATTGCCCCAGGTGCGCAGATGCTCCCGCACACTGGTATCGGTCTTCGCCAGCGCATCGCCGCTCATGCGCGGGGAGAGTCCGACCTTCAGAGCGTCGAGGCTATGCTTGAGTCCATTGCCTAAACTTGGACAGGCATTCAGGCTGCAATTGCCCATCTCCATCAGGGCAGAACCGTACGCATCGATAGCGCTCCCCAATAAAAAATTATTATGCTCAGGCACATCCGCCTTCGCGAATCCAGCCTCCGTTGCATCAAGATATTTTTTCAGCGAAATCATCGATCCCTCGACGCAGATTGCCACGCCTTCCCGCACAAACGAGATATAAGCGCTTATCGGCAAAGCCTTAACAATTCTTTAGTACATACGGGCTCATGCACGGCCAAGAGCCACGATGAGAGATGATGAGAGAAATCGGAGAGAAGCCCCGGTCTACGTTTTAGCTAATGAATTTGCCTTAAAAATCGACGTGCACGACCACAGGCGCATTTAGAATGCATCAAGAATTTAGAGCGGTTTCAGGAAAGCGATCCCCCTCTTAACCTCTTGCAGGGTCGCCACGCGCTGATGCTCGCGGTGACTTGAGTGAATTGGCTTCGAGGTACACCATTCCTGGAACCGCTTTAGCGCTGTTCCGCAACGAAAAGCCCCGGGCATGATGCCCGGGGCTCGTCGCAAGTAGATAAGTACAACTTGGTTTATGCCTGTCCGCCGCTGCTCGGTCCACGACCACCGGGACGACGATGACGACGGCGACGATTGCCAGCAGCACCACCTGCCGCCGGCGGACGTCCTCCGCCGTAAGGCTGGCCGGCCGGACGCGGCGCGGGCGCCGCAGCAGCATCGTCGCGATTGAAGTTCGGCTCGTTCTCCTCGTCGAAGACCACATCGCTGTCTTCGCCGGAGTCGTCGCCGCCTTCGATCGTGATCGTGCTCTGATTCGAGTTCGGCTGACGCTCGTCGAATTCATGACGGGGCTTGGGAGCAGCCACAGGCTCAGCGGCTTGCGGTGCTGGCTGTTCGGCTTCCTCCGCATTCTCCGCGGCCGGTGCCGATTGCGCCAGCTTGGCCTTCTGTTCCCTGAGCAGAGCCTTGCGGCTGAGCTTGA
>PMHC01000315.1:5777-6018 GCA_003156495.1 Acidobacteriaceae bacterium | reverse complement strand
GTGTTACGCACCCAGCCGCGCAAATCGCGCACACCGGCCTCGCGCTGTACGAACCAGCGAAAACCCACGCCCTGCACCCGGCCTTGAACGAGAAAATGAAGAACCATCATCGGTAGCTAGTCACAGTTTTGCAGATACGCGTGAGCCTATGCAAGGCGCTGGCAGCCAAGCGCGACCGGTCCACGCGCTACACTGGAAATCACCATGGTCTTTGTTTTAGACAACTACGACTCGTTCACCT
>PMHC01000315.1:979-5684 GCA_003156495.1 Acidobacteriaceae bacterium | reverse complement strand
TCGGCGAGGCCTTCGGCGGCAAAGTGGTCCGCGCCAAATCACTGATGCACGGCAAAACCAGCCTCGTCGAGCACGACGGCAAGGGCATTTTTGCCGGCCTGCCCACGCCGCTGACCTGCACGCGCTATCACTCGCTGGTCGTGGCTGAAAAGAATCTGCCCGCCGATCTTATCGTAACGGCGCGTACGCCGGAGACCGACGGCAAGGGCTCGGTCATCATGGGTTTGCGCCACCGCAGCCTGCCGATCGAGGGGGTGCAGTTCCACCCCGAGAGCGTGCTGACTGAGCACGGCCACGAAATGATCCGCAACTTTTTGGAAATGTAGAAGCCGATGCCCGCCAGAGCCAACGCCGCAAGAAGAAACGCCGGCAGAGTCTTTGCCGCGGTTTGTCTTCTATGGGCAGCCGCATGGGCGCAGGGGCAATCTACTCCTGCCGCCGGCGAGTTGGCCGCGCCAGCAGGCGCTCCCATCGCCATTGTGCCCGTCAACAACAGTTCCGCAACCGTATCCGGCGCGCTGATGGTGAGCGGCGGCAAAGCAATCATCGCCGCCAGCGGCAGCGTCAGCTCCGGGGAGCGGACGACGGAGGTGGTGCTGCCCCGCCGCGGCATCTTGCGCGTTTGCGCCTCTACGACGGTGAAACTTGCAGCCGGCGCGAGCGCGCACGAGGGTGAACCGGCCGGAGTGCTAATGGCCTTCGATCACGGCGCGATTGAACTCAGCTTTGCCAACCAGCGCGGCTCCGACACGCTGCTGACGCCGTACTTCCGCCTTCTGATCGACGGACCGGGTTCGGCGGAGATTAAAGTACGGTTGGGCAGCGGCGGAGACACCTGCATTGACAACGCAGCCAGCCACGGCGAGGGCATTGTGCCCAATGTAACGGTGGCCAGCGTCTTTGAGGGCGGCAGCTATCGCGTACAAGCTGGCCAGCACGTCATGCTGCAGCACGGCAGCCTACGCGAGATTGTCGATAACGAGAAGGAACCCTGCGGCTGTCCGCCGCCGGTAAAACCGGGGTCGAATGAGTTTCCGCTGGCGCAGAGCGAGGGTTTGGCGCCAGGAGCGACGAGGACAAACGCTGGCAGCGCATCTGCTTCTGGGGCGCTCACCTACAACGGCAACCAGCAGGCTCAGCCGATGACGCCGGTAACGCAGAGCGCCACGGTGACAACCACGCCGGCGCAGAAAAAGCCGGGAGTTTTCAGCCGAATCGGTGGATTCTTCCGGCGAATCTTCGGCGCGGAATAGAAGAGCGCTACGCGCAAGAATGCCGCAAGAGTTAAAGCCCAAAAACGGGCGGAGTTTGCTACAAACATCAAGGGTTCCCATGACGCATAAGCAAGAGATGGGAACCCCTGATGGAATCAATGAATTGGTAAAAATGCGCTAGATTGACGAACTGAGAAGTGCTTCGGGGGAAGCGGTGCTATACAGGAAACTTTCAATCGCGTTTTGCGCCGAGTTGACGTTTCCCGAATCAAGCGCCGTACCGATACTTGAGAGCAGCGTCTCGAAAGAACTAGCACTCAAACTGCTCGACGCGGTGTTCGATGAGCGATCGGAAAGAAGCGAAGAGGAATCGTCGGAAGGCCCCAGCAGACTTGTGACAGCATCGTAAGCTGACTGCGCGCTGGATGTGTCGCCGGAATCGATGGCGCTGAACAGGCTCATCACTTCCCGACCGAGCGAGCTGATTGTCGTGCTGCTTGAGGAAGAGTCGGATAAAAGCGAACTGGAAGCCGCACTGGCTGCAGAAGCGATCGAAGAACGGTTGTTCTCCAGGGTAGTCAGTGCGCTCTGTGCCGAAGAAATGTCGCCTTTCGACAACGCCGTAGATGTACTCGACAGAAACGTGCCCAACGGACTGCTGAAATCGGCCGCAGCCGGCATCAGTTTCTTCACCTCGGATAAAGAGGCTTGCGCCGAGCAGATATCGCCCGACTGGATCGCCGACATTAAAGTAGAAAGAGTAGCATCGAATACATTTTCGCTGCTAGATGAAGTGCTCGATGATAAAAAGGTCGACGAAGATTCCGCTGTCGCTGATGCCGATAGATCAGAGTACAGCGAAGTGTTTTGCAAGCTGGAAATCTGCATAACATTATCCCCCTTCAGTATGAGGTTTTCTTGAGCCCCACCTCCTACGTACATAAGATGAGCCCTTTATCACCACAATAAGTGTAAGTTGAAAAAACTTGAGGGCTCTCTTAGAAAAAAATTGAGGTATGTTCCGTGATGAGACGCAAAAATAAGTAAATTCCAAAACGAAACAGCATCTCGCCGTCTGTCAGCTTCTTTATAATCACCAGGAACGCAAAGCGCCACGGCGACAGCCGCGCCGACGCGGAATAGGGAGTTTTAACTTGTGCGCACGCTCAAGCGCAAGAATAGAGATTCTTCCGTCTCGTGGGCAGAGCTTTTCCGGCGCAGCGAAAAATGCGGTTTCGCGTTTTTCGCCCTCTTAGAGCATTTTTACCAATTCTGTAGAGTGCCGAATCGTGCTGAAGCTTACCGCTCACGGATGTTCGCGCCAACTCGGCGATCCTGAATCCGATACGCTATGGGTAAAAAGGCTCTAGTCCGACGAACCGATAAGCGGCTCTGAAGAACTGCTGTTCAGAAAAATCTCAATTGTGCTTTGCGCCGAGTTGACGTTTCCCGAATCAAGCGCCGTACCGATATTCGCGAGCAGGGTCTCGAAGGAGTTCGTACTCGAACCGCTCGACGCGGTATTTGATGAGCTATCGGAGAGCAGCGACGAGGAATCGTCGGAGTCGCTCAGCAGGCTTGTAATTGCGGCATAAGCCGACTGCGCATCGGATGTATTGCCGGAACCGATGGCGCTGAACAGGCTCATCACTTCTTGGCCCAGCGTGCTAATTGTTGAGTTGCTCGAAGAAGAGTCGTCAAATAGAGAACTGGAAGCATTACTGGCCGCCGAAGTGATTGATGAACTGCTGTTTTCCAGCGTAGCGAGAGCGGTCTGCGCCGAAGAGACATCGTCGTTCGATAGCGCCGTAGAAACGCTCGACAGGAACTGACCCAATGGGCTGCTGGAATCGGCGCTGCCCGGCGATGCACTTTCGACCTTGGATAAGGCGGTTTGCGCCGATGGGGTATCTCCAGATTTGATCGCCGACATGAGGCTGGAAAGCGCGGAGTCAAAGTCGTTTCCGCTACTCGATGAGGGGAGACTGGAGGCCGACATGGTCGAAGAGGACACGGCGGTCGAAGGCGCCGAAAGGTCTGAAAATAACGAGCTGCTTTGCAAACTGGAAATCTGCATGAGTGGTTTCCCTTCGCATAAGATTCCGCTGAGCCGCACCTTCTCGGAACTAAGATGTGCTCCCGGCCATCATTAGAGTGAAACAATTTGCGGGAGGCTTGAGGGCGAAAGAGAGAAAAGATGCAGACAGAATTCCATGATGAGACTGGAGCAAATCAGGTTCCGAAACGGGACACATCCTCGCGGTATGGCCCCTTCTTTATAATTGAGCCGGAAGCCGAACCGCGTTTTCGCTGTTCCCTTCCGCAATCAATTCCGCGCCGACCGAAGGCCGTAACCAGGAGCGTTGCACCGAAATGCCAGAACCGACAAAGCCTGTCAACATAGAATCTCTCAAGAAGCTGGTTCGCACCGTACCGGATTTCCCCAAGCCGGGAATTCTTTTTTACGACATCACGACGCTACTGAAGGACCGGACAGGGTTTGCGCAGATGATCGACGCACTGGCCTCCCATTACATCGAGCGCAAGATCGATCTGGTACTGGGCATCGAGGCGCGTGGCTTTATCTTCGGTCCGGCGCTGGCCTACCGGCTCAATGCCGGCTTTGTGCCGGTGCGCAAGCCGCACAAGCTGCCGGCCGAGGTGGCGCGAGTCACCTACGATCTGGAGTATGGCACCGACACGCTGGAGATTCACAAAGACGCGATTACGCCGGGACAGAATGTCGTACTGGTCGACGACCTGCTGGCCACCGGCGGCACGATGGAAGCCACGGTCAAGCTGGTCAAGTCTCTGGGCGGCCAGATCGCCGGACTGGCCTTTGCCGTGGAGCTGGATTTTCTGAAAGGTCGCAACCGTTTTCCTGGGTACGACGTTTTCAGCCTGCTGCATTACGAAGAATAAGCAGATCTTCCTATTGAAAAACAATTGCGAAGTTTGCCGCGTCATGCGAGGCAAACTTCGCGCGGAATGAAAGATTTTTTCGTATGGGCTTCAGTGCGCAGTTACGAATGCCCCTCTTCGGGCGGCGCGGCGGGCGCGGCTTCAACGCCACCGGCAGGTTCATCCTGAAACAACTGCGCATCGGCGAAACGATAGCCGACGTAGACGTCGGTTAACAAGTACGCGGGATGCGAAGGATCGTCTTCGATTTTTTTGCGCAACTGCCGGACGAAAGTACGCAGATACTCAACCTCTTCGCGGCACTCGGCGCCCCAGACGGCGGTAAGCAACTTGGCGTAGGTCACTACGCGTCCGGCGCGGCTCATCAGGCAAAACAAAATATCGAATTCCTTGCGCGTCAGGTGCAGCGCCGCGCCGCGCTTGGTCACGACGCGCTTGACCGGATCGAGAAGAATTTCACCAATCTCGATTTTGGCGTCCTCGGGCCGGGAAGGAGCGCGCATACGGCGCACGGCCGTGCGAATGCGGGCGATCAGCTCGCGGGTGCTGAAGGGCTTGGTCACGTAATC
>PMHC01000315.1:0-972 GCA_003156495.1 Acidobacteriaceae bacterium | reverse complement strand
GCGCCTGCAGCGCCTCTTCGCCACGCGAGGCTTCGGTGACCTGGAATCCGAGTTCGATAAGCGGCGGACGCAAGGCCCTGCGGATGGCCGGTTCGTCGTCCACGACAAGAATGCGAATCGCTGGTTGCATGGTCATTCCTTACTCTCCTTCTCCGTTATAAGCGGAATGGCGGCAAAAAAAGTAGTTCCTTCTTCTTCTTCGCTGGTCACCCAGACGTAGCCGCCGTGAATCTGCGCGGCCCGCTTAGCCACGGAAAGTCCGATGCCCGTGCCCGACGCGCGGTTGGCGTAGGAGGCGGAGCGANNAGCGGTCGAAGATGCGCTCGCGATCGGCCATGGGGATCACCGGTCCGAAGCTGTGCACGGAAAAAATCACCTCGGCTTCGGCCGCCGCGGCGCGGATAGTAACCGTCGCGCCGAAATTCGAATACTTGCAGGCATTGTCGATGTACTGCGTCAGCAGCATGACCATCAGCCGGCAATCGCAATTGAGTATGAGATCCTCGTCGTCGATTTCGACGGAGACCTTCATGCTGGCCAGCCGCTCCTTAAGCCCCGCCAACACCTCTTCGATCAGCGTTCCCAGACTGATGCGTTCGACGTGAATGGAGACCTCTTCGGCATCAAGGCGCGCGGTGGTCAGCAAGCGCGTCGTCAACTCGCTCAACAGGCCGGTCTGCTCGTCGATGAGCGCCACCAGGTCCGCTTGTCCGGGCGAAAGTCGGCCCATCTCGGCCAGTCCGGTGGAGGCCGCGCGAATCGCCGTGAGAGGGGTTTTATAGGCGTGGGCCAGGCTGTCGAGCACGGTGGCGCGCAACTGCTCGGTACGGCGCTCGGTCTCAATGCGGCTCTCGTTGGCAAAGGCGCGATAACGATCGAAGGTGATGGCAATCAACGACGCAATGGCGTTGTTGGTCAGCGGGCTGGTTTCTCCGCGCACCACCAGGCTGCCGACCGGCACCGTCCCCAGCC